>JAEDDX010000039.1 GCA_016293615.1 Acetatifactor sp. | reverse complement strand
CATGTTCGGGACTTACACCCGTTAGAGCGCGCCCATGGCGCGCAAACATAAAAAAAGGAATCCAAACGGATTCCTTTTTTCGTAGCGAGAGGGGGATTTGAACCCTCGACACTGCGGGTATGAACCGCATGCTCTAGCCAACTGAGCTATCTCGCCATCTGATATTTACCGATCTACATCGGAGTGGAAGTTATAGGGTTCGAACCTATGACCCTCTGCTTGTAAGGCAGATGCTCTCCCAGCTGAGCTAAACTTCCATCTTGTCGGATGCTTTCCGCAACCGACTTTGTTAGTATACTATGGGGGTCTTAATTTGTCAATCACTTTTTTAGAAAATTTTCGCAGGTTTCTCACAGTGATTCTCCCCCTTCTGAAAGGGAAAATCACTGTGATGAAGTTCTCTAAATCTGTGCTAAAATCTTCAGCAGGGAGTCATGTGCCAGCGTGAAGGCTTCGCTTCCGCTTAAGACCTTACCGGTATCCTGAATGGATACGCCGTCCTTCTCAAGTGCAGCAAAACCGGTAAATCCAAACAGATGCGGCTCCAGGGACAGGTAGCCGTCAAATCCGTTGTGATACAGATCCGTCAGAATCTTAGAGACATTTCCGTCTCCCATGCCTGCGGGAACGACCTTGCCGTTCTCAAGGATCGCATCCTTTACATGAATATAGGCAATGTAAGGCCTGAGCATCTCGTATGCCTCGAGGGTATCCTGTCCTGCCTGTACGAAGTTGGCAAAGTCAAAGATTGCCTTAAAGTTTGCCCCGTAAAACTGCTTCATCAGATCAAGGCATTCCGCTGCCATTTCGCCATAAATACCCTTCTCGTTCTCGTGAAGCAGTACCACATCATTGGCTTTGGCATAGTCAACGAACTGTCCCAGACGCTCGATCACTTCGCCTCTGTATTCTGCTGGCTTTCCTTCCGGAAGGTAGAAACTGAACATCCGGATTCTGTTGCAATCCATCCGATGCGCTATCTCCACCGCTCGCTTGAAGGACTCCATGTGGGGTGCGAACTCATCCGTGATGCCTATCTTTCCGAGCGGGGAACCCAGGGCGGAAAGTGTCACTCCCGCAGCGTCCAGTCTTTGTTTTATCTTTTTTACAGACTCATCGCTGTGGTTGATCAGGTTATCTCCGTCCACACCTCTCATCTCGATATGCTGCATGCCGAGTCTGCCGATCACTTTAAGCTGTGTTGTCAGGTCGGGTGCGATCTCATCCGCAAATCCCGAAATACGATACTGATTCATTATAGTCTCTCCTATCAGAATGGTTTGTTAAAATGTTCCCGTGGTGTCAAATACGATTCCCTTGTCTTCCTTCTTCTTGGAAAGCGCGCGGCGCTTATTGAGCTCCTGCAGGAAAAGTTCTTCATCAAAGGGAAGTTCTATGGTACGGTCCAGCCATGCAGAAAGGTGCATCGCGTTGGAAAGAGTCAGTCCGCGGATACCTTCCGTCCCCTCTGCCACCAGCTTCTCCCCGCGCAGGATGCGGGCCGCAAATGCTTTCAGCACGCCGACATGCTGTTCATTCATTCCGTCGGTCTCGATTTCAATGGTCTCCGTCTTGGGCGTCTTAAATCCGTCGGGACAGGTCTTACAGAAGGTGCGCTCATTCTCTTCCAGGCGGTCATAGATCAGCTTGCCCTTCTCGCAGATGATCCGTCCCATCTCAAAGGTCAGTTCCAGCCGATTGGTTCCGGGAGCATCACCGGTTGTGGTCACAAATACACCGGTCGCACCGTTCTCGAACTCCATATAAGCCGTCACATCATCTTCGACTTCAATATCATGCCACTTTGCCTCATGGCAGAATGCGCGAACCTTTACGGGCAGACCGCAAAGCCACTGCAGAAGATCCAGCTGGTGCGGGCTCTGATTCAGCAGTACGCCGCCGCCTTCTCCGTCCCAGGTTGCCTTCCAGCCGGCCGCATCATAATAAGCCTGCGTGCGATACCAGTCTGTGATGATCCAGTTGACCCGCTTCATTGCACCGAGCTCGCCGCTTTCGATCATCTCGTGCAGCTTTCTGTACACACAGTTGGTTCTCTGATTCAGCATGATGGCAAATACTCTGTCACTCTTTTTCGCCACTTCGTTCATTTCGCGAACCTGCTTCGTGTAGACGCCCGCAGGCTTTTCGCTGATGGCATGCACGCCATGCTCCAGCGCATAGATGACGAATTCCGGATGCAGATAGTGCGGCGTTGCTATCAATACTGCGTCCACACACCCGGAATCAATGAGCTTTCTTCCGTCATCAAAAATCTGTACATCCTCCGGCAGATTCTCCTTCGCCCAGTCCAGTCTGCACTGTCTGACATCCGCCACAGCGCTCAGCTTCATCTCCGGCACCCAGCCTTTGAGAAGTGAGTTTGCATGGTTGGTTCCCATGCCTCCGATACCGATAATTCCAAGTCTGACCTGTTCCATTTTCTTAACCCCTTACCCTTTCATATATTGTCAGCATTGTTTCAAATGTGTCTTCTACTTCCTGCAAGCCAAGGGGAACCGGTTCGTCGTTCTCCAAGGCCTGATAAAAGTTCCGGATTGCTTCCAGATGTCCGCCGCCCCAGTAGGACTTGCCCATGCCGGGTATCGGGTCGAAGGTATGCTGCGCAACCTGACCGTCATGCCACACAAGCGCCATATCTCCCGTAAGCGTCACTCTTCCTTTTTCAAAGGAGATCTCGAGAATGACCGGTGCGTCCTCGGAGTAGGCATTGGTTGCATAAAAGCAGCCTCTTGCGCCTCCTTCAAATTCCATCCATGCCTCCAAAGTGTCTTCGACCTCGATCAAGCCCTGCAAATGATGGTTTGATGCAGTCGCTTCCACGCGAACCGGTTTGCCGAGAAACAGAAGCAGCAGATCCAGGGTATGAATGGACTGATTGACCAGGACTCCGCCGCCCTCTGTCTCTATGCGGCCCTTCCACGGATTTCCTTCGTAATATCCTTCGTCCCGCCTCCAGGTTACAAATGCTCTGCCGCCCGTCACCCGTCCAAGGCTTGCGTCCTTCACAAAGCGTTTGAGAAACTGCACCGGCGGATTATAGCGATTCTGCAGACAGAAAGACAGTTTGCCGGGATGTTCCCGGTCTGCCTGCTTCAGAGCCGCAAGCTGTTCCCTCGTAATTGCCGCCGGCTTCTCCACAAAGACCGCCTTGCCGCTTTGCAGCGCTGCGATCGTCTGGGGAACATGCAGATAATGCGGTGTGCAGATATGTACCGCATCCAGCGTCTGCTTTATCAGTTCCTCGCCGTCTTTGAATATCGCGGCCTGTCCGTTCGCATATTCATCTGATACTCTCAAAGCCCGCTCCCGCACCGGATCTGCAAGGGCTGCCAGCCTGACGCCTTTGGTATTGCTCAGCGCCCAGGCATGTACGCCGGATATTCCGCCGCATCCAATGATTCCGACCTGCCTCATACCGTTTCCTCCGTGATGTTAGATTCAGTCGTTTTTTCGTTTTTTACTGCATGACAACTATATTGATATTGTAATCGAATGACCGATGATATAATATAGATATAAATTACCTGTTTTATGTCATTTTCCGACTATCGACTGATTCTCTATGACAAGGAGCACGAACATGTCCAAAGAGTTCATTCCCTACTTTGCGATCAGCCAGGGATTTCATCTGGTCTATCGCAACAGTGCAACCGATTCACCGATCGGACCGCATACCCACAACGGAGCCGAGCTGTATCTGACCCTCACCCCTCTGCCGGATGTTTTGCTGCGCGATACGGTGCAGCAGGTACCCGCCGGGACACTGATCATCATACCGCCGTACTGCGTTCACCAGCTCTTTCATGTCGCCAATCTCACATATGAGCGTTATATCTTAAGCATCGATGTCGACTGGCTGATGCAGGTGTTTGGAGAGAACAACGCATTATTTCCCTACCTGACCTGGGATTCCGATCCGCTGCTGCTTCCTCTTTCAGCCGGGCAGCTCTCTGTGCTAACCACTGCTTTGCAGGAGTTTCTCCCCAAGGCTAAAACACCCTCCTTCGACGCAATGTCTGCGTTTTTTCAGGCACTGGGCATCGTTGACCGTCTGATTGCCGAGCTTGCCCCCACCCTGTTCGGACAGACTGCCAACATCTCCGCCGCTCAGCGCAATGTAAATCAGATGATCTCGTACATTCACGCGCACCTGACGGACAATCTCACCGTAGCGGACCTGGCAACACACTTCTACCTGAACCCGGACTATGTATCCCGCTTATTTAAGCAGCATACGCACACTGCCGTCAAGCACTACATTCTGCTGCAGAAAATCACAAAAGCCCAGATGCTGCTGCATCTTGGGTGGTCTGTCACCGCTGTTGCAGAACATCTGGGCTTTTCGAGCTATGCTCATTTTTTCAAAACATTCCGAAGGCTGACGGGCACAACACCCGGTCAGTACAGGGAGCGTGATACGGAATAGTACTGTTTAGAATTCGTTTCCGGGAAACTTCGGAATGCCTGCGAAACCTTTTGCGAGGTCTTCGTCGGTAGGAATGTAATCCGTCATCTTGCCGTCATGGAAGCGCTCGTAGGCGAACATATCAAAGTATCCGGTTCCGGTTAAGCCAAAGACAATCGTCTTCTCCTCCCCGGTCTCCCTGCACTTCAAAGCCTCGTCAATTGCAACCTTGATGGCGTGTGCGCTCTCAGGTGCGGGAAGGATGCCTTCCACTCTTGCAAACTGCTCTGCAGCGGCAAAGACTGCCGTCTGCTCGACGCTGGTTGCCTCCATCAGACCGTCATCATACAGCTGGGAGAGAATCGAGCTCATACCATGATAACGAAGACCGCCTGCATGGTTGGGTGCGGGGATAAAACCGCTTCCTAAAGTGTACATCTTAGCCAGCGGGCAAATCATACCGGTATCGCAGAAGTCATATACATATTTACCTCTGGTCAGGCTCGGGCAGGATGCAGGTTCTACTGCGATGATGCGATAGTCAGCCTCTCCTCTGAGTTTCTCGCCCATAAAAGGAGAAATCAAGCCGCCGAGGTTGGAGCCGCCGCCTGCACAGCCGATGATAATGTCAGGCTTGATGCCGTATTTGTCGAGCGCAGCCTTGGTCTCAAGGCCGATGACTGTCTGGTGAAGCAATACCTGATTCAGCACGGAACCGAGTACGTAACGATACCCTTCCTGTGTGGTTGCAGCCTCCACTGCCTCAGAGATGGCACAGCCAAGGCTTCCGGTGGTCCCGGGGAACTGCTCCAGCATCTTGCGGCCGACTGCCGTTTTGGTGGAAGGAGACGGTGTGACATTGGCGCCGTAGGTTCTCATCACTTCGCGTCTGAAAGGCTTCTGCTCATAGGAGCACTTTACCATATATACCTGACAATCCAGCCCGAGATAGGAACATGCCATGGAAAGCGCTGTTCCCCACTGACCTGCTCCGGTCTCTGTCGTCACGCCCTTCAGTCCCTGCTTTTTCGCGTAATAAGCCTGCGCGATTGCCGAATTGAGCTTGTGGCTTCCGCTGGTATTGTTGCCCTCAAATTTGTAGTAAATCTTGGCGGGTGTCTGAAGCTTCTCCTCAAGGCAGTACGCTCTTACCAAAGGAGCGGGTCTGTACATCTTATAGAAGTCCAGAATCTCCTCGGGAATGTCAAAATAGGGTGTGGTATCATCCAGCTCCTGTCTGCAAAGTTCCTCGCAGAACACGCCGCTTAACTCCTCCAGTGTCATCGGCTGTAAGGTGGCAGGATTCAGAAGGGGCGCCGGCTTGTTCTTCATATCCGCGCGCACATTGTACCACTGCCTGGGCATCTCGCTCTCTTCCAGATAGATCTTGTAAGGGATTTTCTTTTCTTCACTCATGTTTTTTCCTCCGTTTCGCTTCGTCTGAATTAAGATGGTTAAGGTGTCGGGTGAAAACAAATGTCTGCTTCCGGGCGAAGCTTGCCTTCGCCCTGCGCTTGTTTTCCTTCCTCTGGACTGCATTCGCATACGCCCGCCGCTTCGCTGCGTCGTCACTTCGTGACTGCTGCGTCTGCTCATGTTCGTTCGGGTGAAAACAAATGTCTGCTGCGCAGCCGCTTGTTTTCCTTCCTCACTACAAAAAAACTCCTGTCTCAGCAGTCTCTGCTGGGACAGGAGTGAAAATCCTGCGGTGCCACCCGGCTTGATACAAATATTGTATCCTCTCATAGCATACCATCATATGCTGTATTTGTTAACGAAGTTCTCTCTCCGTCTCATCTACTCAGACACCGGTCATTTCGATTCGCCCTCAGAAGTCCATTCCCAAAAGCTGCCTGCGTCATTTTCCACCAACCAATGACTCTCTGTGCCAGACCGGCTCTTCGTACTCACTCTTCCTCAACGGTTTATAAATCGTTTATATCACACTCCTATGACTCTGTCAATTCTATTTTGTAAGGTTTTTTAAACTTTTTTACTCCCTTTTCTAAGTTTTTCGCAAAAATCTCCGCATTTATCCGACTTTATAACCGCTTCCCCAGACGACCTTCAAGTACTTCGGCTCCTTAGGGTTTGCTTCAATCTTCTCTCTGATGTGTCGGATATGAACGGCGATGGTGTTGTCCGCCCCGATTGCCTTCAGATTCCAGATATTTTCATAGATCTGGGCATTGGAGAACACTCTGCCCTTCTGCTGCACCAAAAGCTTCAGTATATTGTACTCGATCGGGGTCAGTCTTACGCTTCTGCCATCCACCGTCACGGAGTGCAGGGTGTCATCCACAACGAGCTCGCCCACGCGGAAGACTTTCTGCATCACGGACACTTTTCCGGTCAGCTGCCTGTATCTCCTGATCTGGGAATTGATTCTCGCCATAATCTCCAGGGGATTGCAGTCAGTTGTCACATAATCGTCGGCTCCCGCTTCCAGGGCCATGATTTTAGCCGTTTCCGCCGACTGCGAGGAAACCACGATCATTGGAATGTTGCTGATTGTTCTTAAGTCGGAAATCATATGAATTCCCGCACCCCAACCCTTGTCATTCAGTTCCACATCCACCAGTACCAGAGAGATATCCTTCTCTTCCAGGGCTTTGGCCAGTTCACTCTGATCCACGGCGATCAGAGGGTTCATCCCCTCTGCCGCAAAAAAGGGCTCCATCTTCGTTGCAATCTCAGTCGTATTATTATATATCAGTATCTTACTCATTTTCCTTCTCCTCCTACGGGAAATACATCCTTCCCTGCAAAAACATTTTCCACCCTCTGTCTATATAGACGGTTTCTGAAGCAAAAAAGTTTCAGATTTCTTCAAATTTTTCTCTCTTTTTAAATTCCGATTGAATTCCAAAGGCAAGTTCTTCTATACCCCGAGTATAGTAAGAATTTGCATCGAACTTGCATCTTCCCTGCAAGGGAATTGCATCTTTTCTCAGAGCATTCAGGTCTCCTGCCCGAACCCCAAACAGGCAAAGAAAAAAGAGGAACCCTTGCGGATTCCTCCATCGTTCACATCACTCAGTTTTGGTCTCTTGCGGCTCTTCATCCTCCAGTTTGCGGAACCGGTTGATGCCGTCTGCGATGATCTGCACACTTTTCTTCACAGTGTCAAAAGCACCCTCATCATTCATGGTAAACAGCACAATGCCAAGCGGCACCGCAATGATCATTCCGACCATACCGCCGATCCGATATCCCACATAGAGGAGGAACAATGTCGGCAGGGGTGCCACGCCGACGGAGTCTCCGACAATCTTGGGTTGGATCAACTGTCTTACCAGCTGGCCGATTCCCCAGATGATCATGAGGCCGATTGCCATCTTATAATCTGCGGTAAACAGACGAATCACGGCCCAGGGCCATAATACCGCGCCGCTTCCGAACACAGGCAGAAAATCGAGGAACGCAATTCCCAGTGCAATCAGGGCAAAATAATCCACCTTTAAGACTGCAAGACCTATCACCAACAGGATATAGATCCAGATCTCAATTTTGAACTGTGCCTTAAAATAACCGCCTACAGAGTGAATGAGGCTGTCTCTGATCTTAACATACCTGGTCTGGATACCCTTCGGCGTGTGTGTCGCAAACCACTGATATATGCTGTTCCTGTCTGCGACAAAGAAATACGAGGACAGAAGCGCCATGAACACTCCCATAATGACGGAGGGAATCGACTTTGCGAAATTGCCGGCCGCTTCAATCGTGGGCGTACCCAGTTTTCCGAAGAAATCACTCAGATATGAGGCAATCTCATTGCCAAACTTGCTAAGGTCAATGTCGATCTTAAAGGGCAGCTTTCGAATGAATCTCGTCAGTTCGTTGTTGATGTTGATAATGTCTGCCTCGAGGTTCTTCCAGGTCGCAGGCAGAGTCGAGATCCATCCGCTCAACTGAATGACAAGCTGCGAGATGACCAGGTACAGAAGCAATACCACCAGTCCGATGACCAGGCAGATCACAAAGGCACCTCCGATATGTCTCTTCAGCTTGAGCTTATCCTCAAAAAAGCGAACCACAGGTGCTGCCAGCATTGCGATGATCCAGCCGGCAACAAAGGGCGCAAAGAATAAGAGCAGTCTGGGCACGAGAAAGATTACGCCCAACAGCACAACCAGTGCCAACACAATATTTACCAAAGCTTTCGCATATATCTTCATAGCATTTTCCCCACAATACAACTGTCCTACTGTTCCTGCTCTTGCGGCGAGGCAATCAGACTGTCCAGGAGTTCATAGATCTCCTCCCTGCCCTGCTTAGTCTCTGCCGAGAAAGGAATCACTGTAGTGTCCGGTTCCACAGAAAGTGTGGTCTTGATCAGCTTCACCTGTTTTTGAATCTGGCTTCGATTGATCTTATCCAGTTTTGTAGCAATGATGACCGGATGATACCCATGATTGCAGATCCAGTCATACATGATCCTGTCGTTCTCGGACGGTGCATGTCTGATATCGATCAGAAGAAATACAAGCTTCAACTGACCGGATTTGTGCAGATAATCTTCTATCATCCTGCCCCACTGTGCCTTGACGCTCTCGCTGGCTTTCGCATAGCCGTACCCGGGCAGGTCGACAAAATACATGTCGTCATTGACGCGGTAATAATTGATCGTCTGGGTTTTTCCGGGCTGGGCACTCGTTCTTGCAAGTGATTTACGGTTCATCAGTGCATTGATCAGGGACGATTTGCCCACATTGCTCTTTCCCGCAAAAGCGACCTCCGGAAGCACGGTAGCCGGGAGTTTACTGGTGATTCCGCATACCGTCTCAAGGGCTACATGTTTGATGATCATCGTTGGTATCCTTTCTCCTGTCTCTATTGACGGAGAGCGCCGTAAAAACGACGCTCCCTTTTGCGCAGTCTCACAGACTGCGATTCTTCTTACTTCTCTCCCTTGTGCACGATCGCAGGGGTACTCTCTCCATCCACCACAGCCTTGGTGATGACGCACTCCTCGATGGTTTCGTCAGAGGGGATGGTATACATGGTATCCATCAGCACTTCTTCCATGATGGAACGAAGTCCGCGGGCACCGGTCTTACGTTCAAAGGCCTTCTGTGCGATTGCCACAACGGCCTCATCCTCAAAGGTCAGCGCCACATCATCCATGTCAAACAGCTTCCTGTACTGCTTGATCAGGGCGTTCTTGGGCTCCTTCAGGATACGCACCAGCGCTTCCCGGTCAAGGCCGCGCAGAGCGACACAGATCGGCACACGGCCTACGAACTCAGGAATCAGACCGTACTTCACCAGATCCTGCGGAGTCACCTGCTGCAGAATCTCACTCAATTCCCTGGTGGATTTATTGCTGACCTCGGTGTTGAAACCGATGGCCTTGCGATCCATTCTTGCTTCAATGATCTTCTCGAGTCCGTCAAATGCACCGCCGCAGATGAACAGAATGTTGGTAGTGTCAATCTGGATCAGCTCCTGGTGGGGGTGCTTTCTTCCGCCCTGAGGAGGAACGCTTGCGACGGTTCCCTCAATAATTTTTAACAGAGCCTGCTGTACACCTTCGCCGGAAACATCTCTGGTGATGGATACATTCTCGCTCTTTTTGGTAATTTTATCAATTTCATCAATATAAACGATACCGTACTGTGCCCGCTCCACATCATAATCAGCGGCCTGAATCAGCTTGAGAAGAATGTTCTCGACATCCTCACCTACATAGCCGGCCTCGGTCAGAGTGGTCGCGTCCGCGATTGCAAAAGGGACATTGATGATCTTCGCAAGCGTCTGTGCCAGATAAGTCTTACCGGAGCCGGTCGGACCTACCATAATAATGTTGCTCTTCTGCAGTTCCACATCATCTAAATCTTTGGAAGCAGTCACTCTCTTATAGTGATTATATACCGCTACGGAAAGAACTTTTTTTGCCTCTTCCTGACCCACTACATACTCGTCCAGGAAGGTTTTAATCTGTATCGGCTTTAAGAGGTTGATATCGGGGCACGCGGATTCCGCTGCTTCATCATCCTCCAGTTCCTCCTCCAAAATATCTGCGCAGATATCAATACACTCGTCACAGATATATACACCGGCAGGTCCCGCAATCAGCTTGCGCACCTGACTCTGTGTCTTATTGCAGAAAGAACATCTCACATCGCTGCCATTCATTTTGGGTGCCATTTTTCTCTCCTAACAGTTATTTATTCTCGTGGGATGCAATGACCATATCAATCAGGCCGAATTCCTTAGCTTCCTCGGCGCTCATCCAGTTGTCACGCTCCGTAGCCGCACAGATGGTTTCGTAATCCCTGCCGGAATTCTCAGCCAGCATACGGTTCAGCTTTTCCTTCGTCTTGAGGATATGCTTCGCTGCGATCTCAATCTCGGTAGCCTGGCCCTGTGTGCCGCCAAGAGGCTGGTGGATCATGATCTCTGCGTTGGGAAGTGCGAATCTCTTGCCCTTTGCACCTCCGCTCAGAAGGAATGCGCCCATGCTTGCCGCCATACCGATACATACGGTGGAAACATCGCACTTGATATAGTGCATGGTATCATAGATAGCCATACCTGCAGTGACGGAGCCTCCGGGGCTGTTGATATACAGGTGAATATCCTTCTCGGGATCCTCGGCTTCCAAAAACAGAAGCTGGGCTACAACAATGCTCGCCGTGACATCGTTGACTTCCTCTCCCAGGAAGATAATTCTATCCTTTAACAGTCTGGAATAAATATCATAGGATCTCTCACCCTTACTGGTCTGTTCAATGACATAAGGTACTAAACTCATGTGTAATCCTCCTTGCTTTCAAATAGCTGTATCTATCTTATCCTACTCTTTCCCGATTTTCAACGAATTTGCCGTGAATTAATAAAAAATTTAAGGTTGTACCCCGCTTTTCGCGGAGTACAACCAGTTGTGTTTACCAATGTCTGTTTTCAGACGATACCATCTTATGCTTCTTCCTCAGCAGCTGCCTTCTTGGCTTTCTTTGCGGCGGGCTTTGTCTCCTTCGCGCCGTCAACCACAAGCTTTACAGCCTTTCTGATGCAAAGGTCTTCGCAAACCTGCTTCTTGCCGTTCTCGCCAAGCAGTTCTTTTACTCTGTCGAGCTCCATCTTGTACTGCTCGCCCATAGCCTTGGCTTCCTCTTCGAACTCTTCGTCTGTAACAGTGATGTTCTCCTTAGCAACGATTGCTTCGAGAACCAGTCTGGACTGAATTCTCTTCAGAGCCTTGGGCTTAACCTCTTCCATCAGACTTTCAACCGTAAGTCCGGTGAACTGCATGTACTGCTCCATGGTAAGACCCTGAGCCTGGAGTCTCTGTGCATAATCCTGAATGATCTGTCTCTGCTGTGTCTCAACCATAGCTTCAGGGATGTCCATCTTCGCATCGGCGATGATCGCTTCGATGACAGCATCTTCCTTCACATTCTTAGCTTCTTCTTCCTTGCGTGCAGCGATCTTGCCCTTAACCTCTTCCTTATAAGCATCTACAGTGTCAGCGGTCTCGGAAACTTCGCTTGCGAAATCGTCATCAAGTGCAGGCAGTTCCTTTACCTGAAGCTTCTTAACGGTACACTTAAATACTGCTGCCTTGCCTGCAAGCTCCTCTGCATGATACTCAGCGGGGAAGGTTACATTGACTTCCGTCTCCTTGCCAACCTCTGCGCCGATCAGTGCCTCTTCGAAACCGGGGATAAATGCGCCGGAGCCGATGGTAAGAGGATAATCCTCGCCCTTGCCGCCTGCAAAAGCGACACCGTCTACGAAGCCTTCATAATCAATGGTAGCGATATCACCGCTTTGTACTGCTCTGTCGGTTACATCAATGGTTCTTGCATTCTTTTCTCTCTCAGCATTGATCTGAGCGTCTACTTCCTCATCGGTAACGGTAACTTCAACCTTGTCCACCTTCACACCGATGTACTTGCCAAGCTCTACAGCGGGCTTAAGCGCTACCTCTGCGGTAAAGATGAAAGGCTTGCCTGCCTCGATCTGAACAACTTCAATCTTAGGGCTGGATACGATTTCCTCTTCGCACTCGTCATAAGCCTTCTCGTATGCTTCGGAGATCAGATCGTTTGCGGCATCTTCATAGAATACACTCTTGCCATACATCTTCTCGATCACAGCGCGGGATGCCTTACCCTTACGGAAGCCGGGGATGTTGATCTTGCTCTTGTTCTTCTGATAAGCCTTGTCAAGCGCCTTCTCAAGTTCCTCAGCAGGGACCTCAATGGTAAGCTTTGCCATGTTATTGTCCAATTTTTCAACCTGTAAACTCATTGTTACATTTCCTCCTTCATTATACTGTGCCTCGATTTTATCCCTAAAAAGCATCACGTTATGCAGACACAGTCACAGTCATTGTAGGATTATAACATATACCAAACCAAAAGACAAATGTTTTTCGCGCAAACTCTCGAAAAAAGTGATATCTATATTGACTTTTTCACTTGAAAATGCTACATTGACTTTAGCGCTTTAACGCTTCAACGCTTTTTAGTAGTAAACATTCCGCCTGTGGGATGCCAACGCCCAAAGCGTACCATAAAGAAAGAGAGGAAATACATCATGTCTCCTACAGTAGTCCTTAGTTCCATCCTTCTTGTGATTTTCTTCGCGGTTATGATATTCGTGGGATTCTACACAAGAAAACACGCCACTGATGTCAACGGATTCGTACTCGGCGGCCGTTCCGTCGGTCCCTGGCTGACAGCCTTCGCTTTCGGTACTTCCTATTTCTCAGCCGTTATCTTCGTCGGTTATGCCGGTCAGTTCGGCTGGTCCTTCGGTCTTGCAGCTACCTGGGCAGGTCTCGGCAATGCCTTCATCGGCTCCCTGCTCGCCTGGAATATCTTAGGCAGAAGAACCCGTATCATGACCCAGAAGCTCGACGCTAAGACAATGCCCGATTTCTTCGGCAAGAGATTCCGTTCCGTTCCGTTAAAGGTTGCTGCGAGTGTAATCGTATTCATCTTCCTGATTCCTTATACCGCTTCCCTTTACAACGGTCTTTCCAGCCTGTTCGGTCTCGTATTCGACATTCCTTACTGGGTGGTAATTGCTGCGATGGCTATCCTCACCGGTATCTATGTAATCTTCGGAGGCTACATGGCAACCGCAATCAATGACTTCATTCAGGGTATTATCATGTTGTTCGGTATCACTGCTGTCATCGGCGCAGTTCTCAAGGACAACGGCGGTCTCCTGACTGCCACCCAGAAGCTTTCCGCAGTTCCCGCAGAGGGCTGGGCCGGCGGTGCCTTCACCTCCTTCTTCGGACCCGACCCCGCTTTCCTCTTCTTCGTAGTCGTCCTTACCTCCCTCGGTACCTGGGGACTTCCTCAGATGGTTGGTAAGTTCTACTCCATCAAGAGTGAGAACGATATCCACAAGGGAACCGTGATTTCCACCGTATTTGCCATCATCGTCGCAGGCGGCTGCTATTTCCTCGGCGGTTTCGGCCGACTCTATGCCGACAAGGTAAAGCTCAGTGCAAGCGGCGCTGTTCTCTATGACACAGTTGTTCCCTCCATGCTGGCTACCTTATCTCCCATCATTGTTGCGGTCGTTATCGTACTGGTACTCTCCGCTTCCATGTCCACCCTGTCTTCCCTCGTGCTGACATCCAGTTCCACCTTCACTCTCGATGTCATCAAGCCCGCCATGGCGAAGAAAAAGGAGATGAGCGAAAAGCAGCAGGTTACCATCATGAGAGTCTTCATCGTGGTGTTCATCATCATTTCCGCAATCATCGCGATCATCAAGGATTCCCATCCTGAATTTACCTTCATCGCACAGATGATGGGTGTTTCATGGGGTGCTCTCGCAGGTGCTTTCCTCGCTCCTTTCCTCTACGGTCTGTACTGGAAGGGCATCACAAAGGCTTCCGTCGCTGTCTGCTATGCATGGGGTACCATCATCGCAGTCATCCAGCTTCTGAAGAGCCTGAAGCTCCTTGACATGTCCGGTTGCGGCACCTTCCTTAACTACATCTTCAAAACCTCCATTCACTCCGGCGTAATCGCCATGGTAGGCGGTCTCATCATCGTTCCCATCATCAGCCTTCTCACCAGGAAGATGAACAAGGCAGATGTGGAAGAAATGTTCACCTGCTTCGAAGAAAAGGTAGAAGTTGCAAAGAAACAGTCTCTGGAATAAAGCAATCCCAGATACAACAATCCCCGGGCGCCACATTGCCCGGGGATTTTCTTTTTGTCAAAATAGAATTGATTTTTATGGGGGATGTCAGATTACAGCCCGCTCTGCCGGCAGCTCTGTCTCCGGCAAAAGCACACCTTTCCTGCAGCGTAAGGTCTATATCCCCAGCTGTCTGGCGGCTCTCAGAATACCATGTGCCGAACTGTTGCACTTGATCTCATTGGTCATCACCATGCGAACAGCCTCCTGTAAGCTTACCACCAGTACTTCCAGTTCTTCGGTAGCGTCCAGCTTCTGCTCTGCCACCTTCCTGCAGTTTTGTGCCAGATAGATATGCATCCGGTTGGTCAGTTTCGAAGAGCTCTCCACGGTATCTCCAAAATAAGTCCACTCGTCCGAAACATAACCGGTCTCTTCGAGCAGCTCACGCTTTGCAACCTTCAGTCCGTCCGTTTCATCCGGCTCAAACATTCCGGCGGGAATCTCGATCAATTCCTCATCCGGAGCATATTTGTACTCTTTCTTCAGAACCACTTTCCTGTCAG
This sequence comes from Acetatifactor sp., assembly GCA_016293615.1. GTDB lineage: Bacteria > Bacillota > Clostridia > Lachnospirales > Lachnospiraceae > Acetatifactor. The sequence goes on along the minus strand of JAEDDX010000039.1, from coordinate 11,513 downwards.
GCGTGACTGCCACAATCGCCGCGGCATCCGAAATGGTCACCGCATAGAAATCATCAATACTTGTCCCATTCGGCAGATCGACCGCGTCCCTGCGCACGCTCAGCCAACGACTGTCGATCAGTTTCTCAGAACCTTTCACCTTCCATTTTGCCATGATACAACCATTCCCGTTCCGGCCGACTCGACATTCTGATGTCTCGTCACCCTATCCTCTCACATCCAAAAACTGCGCCTGACCGTGGATACGAAGCATTTCACTGTCCGCGGGCACGAAAATGCAGTCTCCTTTATAGAAGTTCATTGCCTCGCCCGCACAGTCGATCACACCGCAGCCGTTTACGCAGAGCAATACGCGAAATCCCAGCTCATCAGCCCGGTAATACACCTCCCGGCGTCTCTCCGTATTCACGATCATACGGTACACTTCAAAATACTTACATCTGCAGAGAAGCTCCGAAGCGACGCCCTGCCGGTAGCGAAGCACGCGAAGCGGCTGTCTGGGCTCTGACGAGCTTTTCAGGTCTGCCACCTGCATTGCCTTCTCGACATGAAGCTCCCGCTTCCTGCCATCCTTACCGACACGATTGTAGTCATACAACCGATATGTGAGGTTACTGTTCTCCTGAATCTCCGCAACCAGCGCGCCGGCACCTATGGCATGAACGGTTCCCGCCTCAATAAAGAACAGATCGTCCTTCTTCACCGGTACCTGCTGAAGAAGCTTCATCAGGCTACCGTCCTCAATGGCCTCACGAACCGCCTGCTGATCCGTATCCTTCCGAAACCCATATACAAGCTTTGTATCCTTCTTCGCATCCAGCACATACCACATCTCGGTCTTGCCGCGCTGTCCGTTCTCATGCTCTTTTGCATAAGCGTCATCGGGATGCACCTGCACGGACAGATCCTGTCTGGCGTCAATAAACTTGATCAGGATAGGAAGCTCCTTCAAACCGGCATGACGCCTTCCAAGGAATTCCGGATGCCGACATATCACTTCAGCCAGCTCCAGTCCCATAAATTCACCGCTAACCACATAAGAGGGTCCGTCAGGATGTGTGCTGCACTCCCAGGTCTCTGCAAGCGGGGATAATTCTATCCCCTTCTCGAATTCATCATTTAATCGTCTTCCGCCCCACAGATAATCTTTACCCGAAGGCTTCAGCAGAAAAGGTTTTGTCAAATCTGCACCCTCCTGTCCGCCGATCAATACTCCAGCTCAAACTTCTGCTTGTCAGTTACGCTGATTGACTCACCAAGCTGTACTTCGATCAGCTTCAGCTCCGTAGTAGCGATGACGGTATGTCTGCAGCCGGCATTCATGGTAATCACATCGCCTGCCTTGACAGTCTGCTCATAACCGTCCACGATCGTCTTGCCGGTACCGGAAAGTACCACCCACACCTCATCACGATTTTTGTGACTGTGGTAGTTCATGGCGTTTCCTGCATTCAGGGTGACCTTGATTGTCATGGAAGATTCTTCCACATCGATCACCTTATAGCTTCCCCATGATTTCTCAGCAAACATAATCTGCTGCTCAAACTTGTCCACAAAAGGTTTGATAAACGAGCTCTGTTCTTTGTCCGAGACAAGAATTCCCTCGGGAGAGGCCGAAATCACGACATCATGAAGCCCCATTGCAAGCACGGGCACATCCATCTCATTCAGGATATGCACATTCTCGCAGGCATCATTCATAGTACCTTTGCCGATCACGGTTTCCTCCATCGCTTCTGTCAGAGTATTCCAGGTTCCGAGGTCCTTCCACTCGCCGGAGAAACGCTGTACCTGAATCTTCTCCTCGTGCTCTACCACCGCATAGTCGAAGGAAATCTTCGTCAGGGTATCATATTTTTCAAAGAGATCCTGATAATCCTGAAACTCAATTAATTCGTGTGCCCGCTGCATCACATATTTCAGCTTATACGCAAATACGCCGCCGTTCCAGAGCGCTCCCTGTGCGATGTACTCCCTGGCTACTTCCTCCGTGGGCTTTTCCTTAAAAGTGGATACCATAGAAGTGTGCTCTGCGCTCACGGGAATGATATAGCCGTATTTTTCGCTCGGATAAGTGGGCTCGATACCCATGAGCACCAGATTCGCTTCACCCTTGTCTGCCTGCTCGGCCAGATCCTTCAGCGCCTCAAAGTAATCGTCCTCGACATAGGGATCGACAGGGCATACCACAACCGATTCCTCAGGATCAATCTTAAGCACATCCACAAGATAGGCGGTAGCCAGAGCGATCGCAGGAAAAGTATCTCTTCTGCAGGGCTCCACGGAAATGCCGACATTGTCGCCCAGCTGATTGTGGATCGCGGAAACCTGCGTCTTGCTGGTTGCGATCGTCACGGTAGCATCCGAGTCAACCTTCTTGATCTGACGATATACTCTCTGCACCATGGACTCATAGGAGCCGTCCTGCTGCTTGAATATCTTGATAAACTGTTTGCTTCTGATATCATTGGACAAAGGCCACAGGCGCTTTCCGGAGCCACCGGATAATAATACGATATTCATGAAACTCCTTTCCGGGTGGGCCGTACCCACCGCAGTGCGGCTCATTACCGCATCATCATCCTTTTTATCTCTCCGCTCTCATCGGATTGTTCAGGAAATCCTCGTAAGAAAGTCTGATACCATCCTCAAGCTCGGTCATATACTTCCAGCCAAGCTTCTCGGCTTTGGAAACATCCAGAAGTTTACGGGGGGTTCCGTTGGGCTTCGTCACATCCCACTTGATCTCGCCCGTAAATCCGACTACCTTAGCCACCAGCTCGGTCAGTTCCTTAATGGTCAGCTCTTTGCCGGTGCCGGCGTTGACAGTCTCATCCCCGCTGTAATGATTCATCAGGAACACACACAGATTTGCGAGGTCGTCAACATACAGGAATTCTCTCAGAGGAGAACCGTCACCCCAACAGGTAACCTCAGACAAGCCGGCCTCCTTCGCCTCGTGAAAACGGCGAATCAGTGCGGGGAGCACATGCGAATGGGTCGGATGATAGTTATCATTGGGCCCGTACAGATTGGTAGGCATCACGGAAATGTAATCAGTTCCGTACTGCCTGTTCAGGAATTCGCAGTACTTCAGTCCGGAGATCTTAGCCAAAGCGTAAGCCTCGTTGGTCTTCTCAAGCTCAGAGGTAAGGAGGCAGTCCTCCTTCATGGGCTGGGGCGCCATGCGGGGATAGATGCAGGAAGAGCCCAAAAACTCCAGCTTCTTACAGCCGTTCTTCCATGCAGAATGAATGACATTCATCTCCAGAATCATATTTTCATACATAAAGTCAGCCAGGGCACTCTGGTTTGCCACAATACCGCCGACCTTCGCAGCTGCCAGAAAGACATACTCGGGCTTCTCCTGCGCAAAAAACTGCTCGACAGCTTCCTGTCTGGTCAGATCAAGTTCACTGTGGGTGCGTGTGATGATATTGGTATAACCCTGACGGTTTAATTCCCGCACAATGGCGGAACCAACCATTCCCCTGTGTCCTGCGACATAAATCTTCGCGTCTTTTTCCATCATAATTGTGTCCTCTATTCTAAAAATGCCTGTTTCTTATTTTGCCTCAAGTACAGCCCTCTCGCGTCTTGCGAGCTCACGGTCATGCTTTGCCATGATTGTTACAAGTTCCTCATAGCTTGTCTCCTGGGGATTCCAGCCGAGAACGGTCTTAGCCTTCGTAGGATCGCCCCAAAGGTTATCCACATCGGTAGGACGGAACCACTGGGGATTCACACATACCAGCATCTTGCCGGTCTCAGCGTCATAACCCTTCTCGTCCACGCCGGTGCCTTCCCAGCGGATGGTGATACCGTTTGCCGCAAATGCCTTCTCGGTAAAGTCGCGAACCGTATGCTGCTCACCGGTTGCGATTACGAAATCCTCCGGCTTTTCCTGCTGCATAATCAGCCACATGCACTTTACATAATCCTTTGCATAACCCCAGTCACGCAGAGAATCCATGTTGCCAAGCTCCAGATGATCCTGAAGTCCCTCTGCGATACGGCCCGCAGCCAGTGTAATCTTACGGGTTACGAAATTCTCACCGCGGCGCTCGGACTCATGGTTGAACAGAATACCGTTTACAGCGAACATGCCGTAAGCTTCTCTGTACTCCTTCACGATCCAGAAGCCGTACTGCTTGGCTACCGCATAAGGAGAATACGGATGGAAAGGAGTGGTCTCTCTCTGGGGAACCTCCTCCACTTTGCCGTAAAGCTCGGAAGTTGATGCCTGGTAAACCTTCGTCTTCTTGATCAGGCCCAGAATGCGGCAGGCCTCCAGAATACGCAGAACACCGATGGCGTCCACATCTCCGGAATACTCAGGCACATCGAAAGAAACCTGCACATGGCTCTGGGCAGCCAGGTTGTAAATCTCATCCGGCTGAACCATGTTGATGATGCGAACCAGAGAAGAAGAGTCTGACAGATCCCCGTCATGCAGGGTGATCTTATCCATCAGGTGGTCAATACGTGCTGTATTGGAGATGGAAGCACGGCGGGTAATACCGTGAACCTCATACCCTTTCTCAAGCAGAAACTCGGCCAGATAAGAACCATCCTGACCTGTAATACCGGTAATCAGTGCAACTTTTGACATTTTTATCTCCTCCATATTGTCTGAAAAATGATGCGGAACGACTCCCTTGTCTCCTAAGAAGTCTCTTGTCCGCAAAAATTTGTCTGTTTTTCTGTAGCGTATTTTACCCTACGACCCATATTATATCCACCTCTTTGCAGTTTTTGAATGTACAGAGTTGACTTCTTTTTGGACTATATTGACATCACAGCCGCAGCATGAGAAAATAAGAAAGACAGCGATTTCAACAAAATCCAAAGACGATCAATATCATACAAACACTGATTCTGCAGCAAGAAAGGACCTCCGTTATGAATACTGCTCTGTTTCACGGCGACCTCGTCAATACCTCCCGAATTATCTACACTCCTTCGGACTTCGCAAAAATGTCCCTCTTCCACATTCAGGAAATCGGGACCCTTCAGGCGACCAAACCGCATACCAGCAAGCGTGAAAACCTGGTCTCCTACCTCTTCTTCCTCGTCAGCTCCGGCTCAGGAAGCTTGCACTACGACGGCAAAGAATACTCCCTGTCCGCGGGGGACTGTGTCTTCATCGACTGCAGACACCCCTACTCTCACTCCACCACAGAGAATCTGTGGAATCTGTCCTGGGCGCACTTTGACGGACCGACCGCAGCCGGTATTTACCGCAAATACAAAGAGCGCGGCGGCCTGCCGGCTTTCACTCCCAAGGACTTTGACGCCTATCAGGATGCCTTCCGGCGCCTGTACCGAATCGCCTCAGTGGAATCCTACACCCGGGACATGGAAATCAACGCCGCGCTTTCCCACCTGCTCTCTCTCCTCATGGCAGACTCCTGGCACCCCGAGGAAGCGCAGACAGGCACAAAGAAGACCGGTATGATGGAAGTCAAGAATTACCTCGACGAGCATTTTACGGAAAAAATAACGCTCGACGACCTCGCCGAGCGCTTTCATATCAACAAATATTATCTGACCCGCATCTTCAAAGAGCAAATCGGTGTCAGCATCATGGACTATCTGATCAGCATCCGCATCACTGAGGCGAAAAACATGCTTCGCTTCAGCAAAATGAGCGCTGAGGAAATCGGCATTGCCTGCGGAATCGGTGATGTATACTACTTCAGCCGCGTATTTAAGAAGGTGGAGGGCATCGGTGTCAGAGAATACCGGAAGCAGTGGGGATAAAAAACAACCGTTCAAACTCCCTCCTGCTGAAGCGTCACGCCCTGCAGATCAGAATGTCGCCGCTTTGGATGACAGCCTTATGTATATCCACCTGGCTCTTGCCCCGGATCACCGATATCACGACAATATTATTTTTCTCAAGGATATCATCTGCGCGCATCCCCACCCACATATTACCGCTGTTGACCGGGATGGTAAATATTGTATTCTGTCCGGTCTCGATGAGCTTCGCCTCCCGAAAGTTCTCGCTGAAGCCGGCGCTCAAAATACCGGTCGGGATTGCGGTAATCATAACGCCCAGAATACAGATGAGAATCGCCAGAAGCCTTCCGAGTATGGTGACCGGATAAATATCCCCATACCCCACGGTCAGCACGCTGGACACTGCCCACCAGAGTCCGGAAAAAGCATTGTCAAACACATCCGGCTGTGCATTGTGCTCAACGCTGTACATCAGAAAGGATGCCGAAAGCATCAGAATCGCAATGATGGATATCGAGGACGCCAGCTGCCTGCTCTTCTCACGAAGCACGGACACTATGACATTGTAAGCGTCTGACTGACTGTTGACCTTAAAGAGGTGGAAAATCCGCACCACGCGGATGATTCGAAAGACACCCATTCCATAAATGGTTTCCATAGGCAGCCAATAAGGCAGGATGGTCAGCAGATCGATCACTCCATAGAAGGAAACCATGAAACGCCAAATGGCTTTTGCGCGGCTTTTCCCGGGATAGAGGTAGTCTGCGGTCCACAGCCGAAGCCCGTATTCCATGGTAAAAAGAATCATGGTGATTCTCTCAATGACCTGAAGAAGCGCAAGCGTGCTGTCAGGAAGAGAGAAGGTGAGTACAAAGGTAATCAGAAGATTCACCATGATCACCAGCGTGATACCATAATCAAACAGTCTGCTGGGCAAATCATGTTTATTTCCAATCTGAATGATATCAAAAATCCGTTTTCTGGACATAAGCAAATTCCTTTCGATTTTGACCCGGCAAGGCTCTCTCCTGCACATCAGTATATTTCTTTATTCTGCATATATGATAACGCAATTCATTGCCGTCCGCAATACAATCTTTTATGCGCCCGGGTCACGTTTCCTGCCGGAAAGCTTTGCAGAAGTACCGTAAAACCTCGCATAATGTGTGCGGGCTGATACAATAACGCTTGCTATTTTGCAGAAGATAAGACTTTATCGGAGAATGATTTCATGGTACAGTGTCTCTATCAAATAAATCCACAAGGAGAGATCATGCTATGAATAGAAAAAATTTAATCGGCGTGCTGTGTTTGACTGCATGCCTGGCTCTGACAGCCTGCGGGAACTCCGCAGAGCAGACCGGTGAAAGCAAATCACAACAGGTATCCTATGAGGCAGGCGGTTCCGCCTACGATTCTGCTGAGCATTCAGAGTCTTCTGCCATGTTAGGAGAGGAAAATGTTGCCGAGGTCTCCGCGGCAGATAAAGATGCACTGTCCATCAGCAATCACTTCGGTATGTCTGATGCGGAATGGCAAAAATACATCAAGACAGATGAATTCTGGGTGCCTTTTATCAAAGAGCATTCCGTCGCTTACAACCAGCCGACTTCTGATGATATCAAGGTACTACCCGACGGGTTTCTGACAGACGGGCTGATACTGGATGTCCTAAACGGAGACGACAACTGGCATCTTCGTTCCAACAGCGTCGAAAGTCTTAACAACACACTGGCACCCAAGCGTTCCACCGGCATATCCGACCAACTGATGTTCGAATACCAGAAGTATTATTGGCTCAGAGTAAATGTTTACAATAACGGCGATACTGACATGACCTTGAAGGAATGTCTCGAAAACGGATGGTACTATATCTCCGGTTTCTTCTATGGTGTCGAACATGACAATACGCCTAAGAATGACAAGCAGTACGAAAGCCTCCTGGACGAGCTGCTGACCGTATTGGGACAGCCCAACCAGATCATCGTCACAAACAGCACCCTCGCAGGACATAAAGAACTGAAATCCTGCCATTATTCCGGTGGGGATAATATTGAAGTCAATTTCAGCTATGTCTATCGCTTTGAAGACCGTACACTTGTATTGTCTATCTTAGAGAGAATCTTCTTCGATGAAGACTTCAATGTGACCAAAATCGAATATCAAAACGGCAGTGAGTTCAGACAGTTCTACTGCCCGAACACCTTCGATTTCGAGAAAAACCGAGTTCTGGACACCATCAGACTCTAATACCACTTAACCTCAAAAAGCGCCCGGTTCGGAACACTTCCAAACCGGGCGTCCTGTTCTCTTCTCCTACAAAATCCTCATAAGCTCCGTGTAGACCGGTTCATTTCCCTTCACGATGAGCATCAGTTCTTCCTTGGCCAGGTTCAGACGGCGGACCAGGGAACGCACTCCTAAGTTTTTCGATCGCAGATACCCCAGCTCATCATAATAGTATTGCTCATCTAATACCACAACCAGCTTCTCTGCCTCCTGCCAGGTTTCATCCGTTTGGCTGTATCCCAGTCTGACTGCATCCTGCAGGAGATTGTGGGCCTCGTCCTCATCATTTGCAAATAGCACTGAGACATGAGGGTATGCTCTTCTGTTTCTGCCCGGGCGAAGCTTCACCATATTCCGGATAAATGTGGAAAGCTCCGCATTCGTGCGAATCCGATTGGTGAGGCGGAAGATCTGCAGCCCGGGGATCTGCAAAAGGCTCTGCGTCGCACTGTTCTCCAGTTCCTCCGGCGCAATCATATCCTCCGTATCGCCGGAAATGATCACAGGACGCTGGCCCGCCGCTTTTAAAAGAATATCCAGCCCCTCCGAAGTCAGAAGATGGGCCTCATCCACAAAAATCGCACTGTAGGAGGTCAGACAAAGAGGCGAGTCTCCGGCATCCGGATCATCCCCGGTCAGTTCCCTGTCGGACAGATAGTCGATGCGCCGCAGCCGCTTGTGAAGTATCTTCCACCGATCTCCGTTTTCACCGCAGTGAATCATACAGACGGACTGTCTGCAGGAAAGCTTCATCGCCAGATCATACAGAAGAAGAGATTTGCCCGTACCGGAAAGCCCCGTAAAATAAAATCTTCCCCCGGGATCTGCTTTCAATTTCCCGAGAATCTGTCTCTGGATATCTCTCTGCTGTGCCGTGAGGAAATATTCCCGATTCAAAAATCGTTCCGGTTCGGTAATCGGAGAAATCAGATACAGTTCAGCCCGGAAGAGATCTTCCGCATCCCCCGCAAAGTCAGCACTTTCCTCCTGCAGATTCTCACAGAGCTTCTCCCAGGAAGCGTCTGCCAGTTTACCGGTTTTCGTCAGCCTTACCAGCCTGTTTTCACTGCTGATATAGGTGTAGGATCTCACTGCCTTCCCCAGAATGGACAGATAATATTGGTTCTGAAGGAGTTGCTTGCGCAGGGCTTCATCCGAAACGGTGCCGCTCTTCAGCTCAATATTCACAATCTGATCTTCCTTGATCTGGAGCAAGTCAAACTCCTTGCCGAGTCTCGGAATCTGAAAGGAATAGAAAAGACGCAGAGAGGCCACATTTTCCATGGTAAGTTGCAGATTTTTTACCAAGGCCTTCAAGCTGTCCATCTCCCAGGGACGTAGCTTCATGGGCTTTTCTCTGCCGGACAGATGCCACTCCAGTTTCTGCAAGGCTTCTGTATTCTGTTCTCTTGTAATCGCATAGATTGAGATCGACTTCAAATCAGTTTTCTCCAGAAATGTAGAACAACCGAATAAAGGGTCTGGCAGATGCCAGACCCTCAAAACTTTGATTATCCGCCAGATGGCATCACCTGAATCTGGGGTTCAGCCAATCGGAGATCCTGTTCACCGACCGGACCATTCTTGACTTTTTCGAATATCACTCACACAGAATTCTACGCCCGGCCCGGCCGTTTACTAGCAAGGAGCTTAGGTTCAGTGAACTTTAAATACATGCCAATTGAATTTCTATCTGTTCTATCCGACTCTTTGTATGACATCGACATATATGATGCAGCTGTTTCCTCTACTACCCGAATATCCTGCTCGATTACTTCAGCGTCACCATCAAAACACAGAATAACCGACTCAAAACAATTGTAAGCAAAAACGGTTACTGCTGGTATTAATACTAAAGCCAAACAAACAATTGCTATCCTAATCGCTTTAGGTGCAAGTCTTTCTCTCTTTTTATCTGTAGCATTTTGTATGCCGGACAAAAGATTGCTCGAAGCATGAATTACAGAAAATGATTCTTGATACTTTTTTTCATCAAACATAATTATTCCTCCAAATCAGATTTTAACAATGCTCTTCCGCGTTTTAACTGAGTACGAATTGTAGCACACGGAATATCTAACAGTTTAGATATTTCTTCAGTTGAGTATTCTTCATAATAGTGAAGGTATATTACTACTCGGTATTTCTTGGGAAGCGCCATTACAGCATAAAACAAATCACTATGCTCTTGTGTGGGAAATGAGACCGTTTCCATATATTCCTCTATTTGGACAGTCTTTCTCCAGGGAGATATCAGTATTTTCTTACATTCGTTAATCGTAACCCTAATAAGCCAATACCTAATGTGATCTTCATTTTCAAAACTTTTATTGCTGCGAAATAATTTCATGAATACATTTTGTGTAATGTCATCTGCTGTCTGATCACACTTCACATAATTTAGCGCCAGTCGAAACACTGTATCCATATAAGTCTTCACTAGATGATTGAATTTCTCTTCTGTGAACATTTATTTACTCCATGAAAAGCTTTTCACCTATAATATCTCAAAAGGGAAGAAAATGTTTCATAGAATGAAAAAAAATTTTATAATAGTTTAGTTGATTGCAAGATTGCTTCCGGTCCGGATGACAATAGAGTGTGTCCATATCCCTCATTATTCAACTTTGAATATTTTAATCAAGTCTTATATAAGAAGGCTTACAGGTAGGAATGTCTGAAAACCTTAATCCAGAAATGCGATGACCGTTTGAGAGTAGCAATACGATAGCAGTTCCTGAGGGAGCGGAGGGAGTGCGGATGTTTTCTTGTGCCTGACACCCAAGGTTCGGAATCAGGGGGATAGTTTCGTGGTATTTACTGACCTTGCTTAAAGTCCCATTCTTTCACTTTTTCCAAAGCCTCTATTGCTTCTTGTGGAGCATTATCAGCAAGACGTCCTCCAACTGCATACGGTTCATAGATATCAATCAGTTTCTGAATTTCCTCCGGATAAATTTCTTTCATTTTTCTCACGCTTTCTTTGAATATTATCCTGCTCTTCCAATAGCCCACATTCGATGTGTACTTCTCATCGTTTCTCCGCAGCAAGACAATTGTCTATATTATGCATAATTATGTTCAATATTAAGAGTATGACGAAGTGAAAATAAAGTGCTCCCGAACCGGTTGTCCCTTGACCGAAAGCACTTCATCACTTACTGTTTATGCCTTATTTTATCGCTATCGCAAGGTTTATGTTGTGCAATTAAGTTTGCAATTCTTTTATATTTCGTTTATCGTTTCTTTCGAGTGCCTGACACCAGGTCTCCGTCAGAATTGAATTACTTTCGGTTCATGAGTGAATGCAGAAATGGTGGCCACACCATTTTTGAAATAGAATACCTCAGTGTTGCCGTCATCTGCTGCATACATCTTCTTCAGACCCGGATAAGCATCCAGCTTCTTCAGCTCTGCCTTCTTTGCTTTCAGATCGGCTTTGATATTGGCAAGGTTTTCTTCGAGGGATGCGATGTCGG
>JAEDDX010000101.1 GCA_016293615.1 Acetatifactor sp. | reverse complement strand
CAGGAAATGTATTGATGAGAAGAAGGAAGATTTGTTGGAGCAATATCATGTTCATACCGCACCGAACATACTTTTCTGGAGAGACAGGAAGAAAGCGAGAGGACGAGAACGCCTTTCGCTTTCTTATTTTTCCGGCCGGGGAGAAAGAACTCTTTGAAATCATAGCTTTTTTCCGTATGATGTGGTAAAATATATTCTGTATGTTTCGTGATGGAGGCAAAAAGAAGAAATATGGCTCTTTTTGGAAAGATGATAGTTTTGTTTGTGTATATGATGATCGGTTACTTCTGCTACAGGAAAAAGTTCCTGGACGACAGGGCGTCGAAGGCGATCTCTTTTCTGGTATTGAATTTCGCAAGCCCTGCGCTGGTCATCAGCGGCGCCGTGAACAGAAGCGGTGATGTGGAGGGAGGACTTCTTCCCACCGTGCTGGCAGCGATCGGATTATTTGCCGGGCTTGTCCTGGTGGCGATGGTACTGCCGGCGCTGCTTCGCGTGCCGGTCGAAAAAAGGGGCGTGTACCGGCTGATGACGATTTTTTCCAACATCGGCTTCATGGGCTTTCCCGTGGTACAGGCGATGTTCGGGGATGAGGCCTTGCTTCATACGGCGATTTTCCAGATACCGTACAATCTGCTGATCTACACCTATGGAATCTATGAACTGACCGCAGGCGCAGGAGCCGGGGGAGGCAAGACCCGGTTCGAGTGGAGGAAGATGATCAATGTGGGCGTCATTGCCTGCTTTGTCACCATCGCAATTTACGCCTCCGGCATCAAAACGCCGGTGTTTTTCAATGAAGTCATGGCAGGTCTCGGCGCTCTGACGGCACCCTTAAGTATGATCGTCATCGGCATCGCGCTGGCTAAGATTCCGATCAAAAGCCTGTTTGCCGACGGGCGGCTGCTGGTCTTCTCTCTGATCAAGCTTCTGGTGCTTCCCATTCCCGGGATGATGGTGGCGAAGGCTCTTCTGGGGGATCGGGCGTTGCTTCTTGGCGTGATGATGGTCATGCTTGCAACACCGGTGGGAAGCATGACGACGATGCTGGCAGAGCAGTACGGCGGCGATACGCAGACGACTTCGAGAGGAGTAGCGCTCAGCACTCTGTTGTCCGTTATTACGATTCCGATCGTGGGAATGTTGACTCTGTAGACAGGGTTTCACATAAAAGGGGTAAATGGGAGGAAACTTCCGGAAAGGGTTACGGGTATGGCGTTTGAAAGTATTTTGGACTTAAAACACAGCACTTACAGGGAAATGTCGCGGGCGGTCTTTTCCCTGGATCTGAATCTGAATCAGATTATGGAGCAGATCAATCAGTTATGGGGAGAGGATGTGTCTTCCCTGTATTATTTTCCCGCGGATGAGGAGTGCGAGGCGTACCGGCGCGCAGTGTTTGCGGATGTGAAAAAGCCGGACATCTACGAAGCGCTGGCAGCCTTTTGCAACCGCATGAAAGACAGGCAGAAATGTCTGGCGGAGAAGCAGGGAGTCAGGGCGGATGCACAGAAAGCGGTCTGGCATCTGCGCGAGGTACATGTATATTGCTGTGCGCTGGAAGAATTGGACAAGCGACTGAAGGCGGTGTCCCCCGAGAGCGAAGGATTGCTGGCTCTGCGGGAGGATCTGAGCGCGTATCTGGCCTCCGAAGAGTATGTGAAGATGCATGAGCCGGCGCAGAAGCTGGCAAAGGAGCTTTTTGACATCCGTGTCACAATTACATACGAGAACAATCAGATCGTGGTGAGCGATTGTGCGAGCGACAGAACCTACGAGAAATTCTTAAGAGAAGGGTTCCCGGAGCATAAGGCAGACTTTCACAGTCCTTTTATGACCTATCGGGAGCTGACGCCGCTCGAGAGCGAGGTGATGAAGGTTCTGGCGAAAAAAAGACCTGATTTTTTCAAACAGCTGATGAGCTTTTACAAGAACAATCAGAAGTACGCGGCTGAACGTTATGTACAGCTGAACCGGGAAGCGGCCTACTATCTTTCTTTTGTGAAGTTCCTGAATAAAATGAAGGGCAGGGGATTTCTGTTTACAACGCCTCGGCCATGTGAGAGAAGCGGGTTTCGTGCGCAGGGTCTGTATGATCTTGCGCTGGCCTGTGTGAACATGCAGACGAATAAGCCCGTCGTCAGCAACGATTTCGACTATCGCGAGGGTGAGCAGTTCTTCGTGCTGACCGGTCCCAATCAGGGCGGCAAGACGACCTTCGCCAGAAGCCTGGGGCAGTTGATCTATTTTTCGAAGCTTGGATTTGATGTGCCGGCTGCCGTGGCACATGTACCGTACTTTAAGCATATCCTGACGCATTTTTCGGTGGAGGAGAGTCTGGAGACGGGCCGCGGTAAGCTGAAGGAGGAGCTGGCGCGACTGGCACCGATGATGGACAGCGTGTATGAGAATACCTTCGTCATCATCAACGAACTCTTCACAACTGCTGCAAACTACGACGCCTGCATCATGGGCAAAAATGTGCTGGAGCATTTCATCGGGCAGAACTGTATGGGTATCTATGTCACCCACTTAAAGGAGCTGACCACGGCACACGAGAAGGTGGTAAGCCTTCGGGCAATGCTGGATGAGAACCGCGTCCAGTGCTTTAAGATCGTGCGGGGAGAAGCCGATGACAGTGCCTGTGCCATTAACCAGGTCAATAAGTATAAGCTGACCTATGAGCAGCTGAAAGAGAGGTTGTCATGAATACATATCTCTTATATCAGGAAAAAGACTGGGTGAACACGGTTCCCTATTATGATTCTTCCAGCATTGTGCAGGATCTGAGCCTTCACATTCTCTTCCGCATGGCCTCACGCGATGTCATAAGAGAGGGCGAGGCGGTCAAGCAGGTCACGGAAACAGACCCTTTTATCCAGGAGACCATGAGAAAGGTGATGCTGGTACCGCTGGAAAGCTCCGAAGAGATCTATTTCCGCCAGAGCGTCCTCAAGGATTGCATCAACAACGAAGACTTTGTCAGAGATTTATATAAGACGGTCACGGAGATCCTGAAAAACTGGGAGGTCCTGGGCAGAAAGGAACATAAGCGGAACCGCAACGCCAATACCGTCAACGGGCTGGTGACGCTCGTACATGTGCTGAACCTGTTCGTGAAGGGCCTGTCTGACATCAAGAGACTGCTGCATATGAACAGCGGAAGACTGCACTCGAAGGGCTTCGAGGGACTGTTGGCCCGTCTGGATCGGGAGTATTCCGAGGAGATCGAGGACAGATATCAGACGATTCTGAGCAATATATCTTTCTTCGTCGAGAAACATACGGAGTCAAACATTCCCCGTGCGACGGTCATGAGACCCAGAATCGTGATGGAATGCGGCATTGCGGAAGGATTGAAGCTGGGAGATATTAAGCTGGAGGATGTCTGCGCACAGGAGAAGCGGTACCGTGACCCCAACAGTGCGCTCAGCAAGGTGCAGGGCTTTATCAATTCCAAAACGACAGGCGGAATCCCGCTGCAGAAAGAGACGCCGATGTACAATCAGGTTGCGGACATAGAGTTTGAGGTGGTGCGCTATATTATGGCCTGCTGCGACCCGATCTTTACAACCTTCGGCAACTTTTTTGACCAGCTGCGCCTGCAGATCGCCTATTATGTGGGGGCGCTGAATCTGCTCCATCACTTCGAGCGCTTTGATCTGGACCATTGTTTTCCTGTGGTGGGTAAGCAGGATGAACTGTATTTCGAAGAGCTCAAGGAGTTCGTGATGTGTATGGAGCAGCGTGTCAGAGCCGTCGGCAACACCTGTAATATACAGGATAAAATGCTGCTGGTGGTCACCGGTGCCAACCAGGGCGGTAAGTCTACCTTCCTTCGAAGCATCGGTATCGCGCAGGTGATGATGCAGTGCGGTCTGCCGGTTGCGGCGCACAGATATCGAAGCGGCATTTTCCCGGCGTTCTTTACGCACTTCACCAGAAGAGAAGATTCTGCGATGAACAGCGGACGCCTTGACGAGGAGCTTGGCCGAATGAATCGTATTGTTGAAAATCTCGGGGAACGGTCGCTGATTCTGTTGAATGAATCCTTCGCGACGACGACCGAGAAGGAAGGCTCCGTCATTGCCTACGACATCATCAAAGCGCTCAGCGAAGCCGGCGTCAAGATTCTGACAGTCACTCACCTGCTTTCCTTCGCACAGCGGATCTATGAGGAAACGCAGGCTAAGGAAGCGGCGGGGGAGGAAAGCGGCGTGGAGTTTCTTTCCGCGGAACGCATGGAGAACGGTAAGAGAACCTTTAAGATGATTCAGCACGCCCCGGAACTGACAAGTTTCGGTCTGGATCTATATGAATCAATCATCAAAGAGAGTAAGGAAAACTAAATGCGTGTACATTCTATGAACCAGCAGGAGAAGGTTGCTTATATGTTGAGTCAGCCTGTGCCGGGGCTTGTCTGCGAGATGGCGGTCCCGACCATCATCAGTATGCTGGTAACCTCCTTCTATAATATGGCAGATACCTTTTTCGTAGGAAAGATCAATACGCAGGCGACGGCTGCGGTAGGCGTCGTGTTTGCGGTCATGGCCTTTATTCAGGCCTGCGGCTTTTTCTTCGGACACGGATCGGGGAATTTTATCTCGAGAGCGCTCGGAGCCGGCAGCTATGATGAGGCGAACCGGATGGCGGCGGTAGGATTTTTCAGCTGCTTTTTCACAGGCATTGCGGCGGCATCGGCAGCGTCGGTCTTTTTGACGCCTCTGGCAAAGCTTCTTGGCTCCACACCGTCGATCCTGCCGTACACGAAGGATTATCTGCGGATCATTCTGGTGGGAGCACCCTTTACCATGACCTCTATGGTGCTGAACAACCAGCTGAGATTTCAGGGGAGCGCTTCCTACGCGATGGTAGGAACCGTATCCGGGGCCATTCTAAACATTGCGCTGGATCCGCTGTTTATTTTCCGGATGGAAATGGGCGTAGCCGGAGCGGCGCTTGCGACCGTGATCAGTCAGATCACCTCCTTCTTCATTTTGTTTGCGATGAGCAGAAGGGGCGGCAACATCAGACTACGGTGGAAGCATTTCAAACCTTCTGTTGAGTTGTATATCGAGATCTTCAAGGGCGGAATTCCTTCTCTGTGCAGACAGGGGCTCGGCAGTGTGGCGAATATCTGCTTAAACCGGGCAGCCGGCGCATACGGCGGAGATTTCAGCGATGCCGCCATAGCCGCGATGTCCGTCGTGGGACGCATTTCCATGTTTGCCAACTCTGCGCTGATCGGTTTCGGCCAGGGCTTTCAGCCGGTCTGCGGCATGAACTACGGTGCAAAGAAATACGAAAGGGTGAGGGAAGCCTTTTCCTTCTGTGTGAAGGTGGCAGCAGTATTTCTGACAGTTGTGTCGGTTCTGGGACTGGTGTTTGCGCAGCCTCTTGTGGAGATTTTTCGGAAAGAAGACCCGGAAGTCATACGCATCGGAACGCTGGCGCTTCGCCTGCAGTGTATCGTGTTCCCGCTCAATGCCTGGATCGTGATGAGCAATATGATGATGCAGGCGCTCGGCAAGGCAGGCAAGGCTTCGCTTGTGGCCTCGGCGAGACAGGGCATCTTCTTCGTGCCCCTGATCTTCCTCCTCCCTTACTTTTTCGGATTGTTGGGAGTGCAGATGTGCCAGACCTGGGCGGATCTGTGTACGATGCTTCTGAGTGTGCCGCTGGGCTTGAGCGTTCTGAAGGAGATCAGGCAGGCGCAGGAAGGAAGTTAGTATAACAGTTTTTAATTACCTGGACTTTATTGCTTGCCTATTTCCGCGATTGCACCATCCAAAAATCCTCAGCGTAGCCCGCTACGCCTGCGTTTTTTGAATG
>JAEDDX010000038.1 GCA_016293615.1 Acetatifactor sp. | reverse complement strand
ACTTCATCGTTTCCCACTCCGGTGAGTACAAGGAGGTACACGGTGTTATGGTTAACCCCGCAGGTTATCAGAATGTACTGTACCTGACCATCGTCCTTTACATCATCGCTTTGCTGCTCTCCGTCTTCTTCGTTAAGAAGATCGACAAGGACGCCAAATAATCCGCGAAACTACATAAATCAAGGGGCTGTCGCACCAATGTGCGGCGGCCCCTTTTTTTGTTGCTTTTATTGTTCCGGGTGCGGATTCTATTCTTCCTGCCCCGCAGGTGCTTCTTCGGATTCGGATGTTTCCGTCGATGCTTCCTGCCCCGCAGATGCTTCTTCGGATTCGGATGCTTCCGTCGATGCTTCCTTCTCCGTCTCGGTCAGTTCGTCCATAGTGTAGCAGAAGGAGCTGACCTTCGAGGAAGCAACCGTGTATACGATGTCCTGCGCGTCTGCCCTCAAATAATACTCGCCGGTCAGGTCGTTCTGATCCCCGACATAGAAGGTAAAGCTTCCCTCGGAAGTGTTTGCCGTGATCACCAGGGAGGGCTCGGTCAGGCCGTACTGCTCCGGAACTGTCACCTGCTCTATGGCCTGTGTTGCCGCCAGCGGCGTCAGGGCGTTTGCCATTGCCTTCACCTTGTACTGGATCAGCGTTCTTTCAGGGTCGTCTGTCGCGTACCAGACATCGTCGTTCTTCTCAAAAGCATACTCTTCTCCGTCTAAAATATAGGAAAAGGACACCAGGTCCTCCGCGGATGCGGAAAGCACCGTCACACTCGTATTCTCAGCCGGCTTGTTTGCCAACACCTTTCTGTACTGCCGCACTCCGAAATATGCCCCGGCCAACACGGCCAGCAACACTATCATCACAATCATTTGCCTTTTTTGTCCGCTCATCAACGCTTCCTCCTCCGCAACCAGATCACAAAGCCTGCAATCACACAGCCCGCGGGAATCAGCACCACTGTCAGCAGACCCAAAAGGATCACATCCTGCTCAGACACGGTAAGATAATCGAGCTCATAGCTCTTCGCCGGAATGGAGACACTGACTTCCTTCTGGGCAAAGGCACTGACCGTATTGCTGAACAGCATTCTGTTGGCACCGCTCACCATAGTGTCGGCACTGTCCGTGAAGATCTGGGAGCATCCGAAGGCAACCAGCACGCCTCCGTCACCCTCCTCTGTCTCCTTCTGTGCACTGACACCGACTGCGAAGGGTCCCGCAATATCGGACTCTGTCTTGGAAAGCTCCGCCGCATTGCCTGTATCAATCTTGGAATAGGCCGAATCCGAGGTCGTGAGGAATGCATCATAAATGATATCGTCTCTCTCCTCCGTTATGATTCCCTGGACATAGGGAGCAAACACATAGTATTTGCCGTTCAAACCGGTCGTGTAACTGCTGTAACCGATCGTCGGCAGCAGATAATACGGGTTTCGATAGTAGCCGGACTGATCGGTTTCCACGACAAGTCCCTCCGCCACGGACAGGCCCATGTGTTCCAGCACGGCGTCCAGATTGTGGAATGTTTCCTCAGGCGCATACCCCGCAATATAGATCACTTTTCCTCCCTGATCGAGATAAGAGATCACCTTATCCCTGTCATCTTCGGAAAAGTCGCTGACAGCCGAATAAATGACCAGCGCCGCCGCATCCTCCGGGACTTGTTCACAGTCCATCAGGCGAAGCGTTTCGTAATCCACATTTTCCTTCTTCAACGCCTCCGTAAAGGTCGAAGTGAAGGTATTTTCGCCATGTCCGTCCGTCAGATAGAGCTTCGGCATGTCATCAGACACAACATAACCGATGGCACTGGTGATCTGTCCCTCGGCGTCGTAACCCGTAGTATCGGACGAATAACTGCCGCTATAATAATCATAGTTGTACTCCGTCACATAGATATCGCTGTAATCGATGACCTTGTTGCGCTTATCACTTACCACGATAAGACTGTTATAGCTGGTCTGGTCGGTGTACTGCGTGTAGAATCTGGGGTTCACGCTCGGGTCCACATATTCCACCGTCACATGGTCGGAGAGTTCGTCATAGAGTGCGAGCGTCTGTCCCAGGGTTTTGTCCTGTCCGTCCTCGGAGCTTAAGACATAGATCGTGACATCCTCCGTCAGGGTCTTTAAATACTCCTTCGACCTATCCGTCAGGGAGTACAGCTGATTCTGTGTGATGTCCCAGCTGGTCCAGGAGGAGGGCATTTCACTCACAACCAGATTCACGGCAGCGATCAGTGCTGCTGCCAGGGCTATTGCGCCCGTGCTGTAGGCTGTGAGGCTCAGATTTTTCACGGAGGTACTGTATCGTCTCTTCTGGATGGACTGCACGGTCAGAAACAGTGCAAACCCGGTCAACAGAAGGAAATACAGGACGGATTTCAGATTGAGGGTGCCGTTTAGCATCTCTGTAAAAGGAGTCGCCATGTCAAACAGCCCAAGCACCTTCGTGAAAAGATTCCCCGTCTGGGAAATCAGACTGCAGAGTCCGTCCATCATATAGCCGATGAACAGCACGATGAAGCAGACGACCGCAGCGATGACCTGGCTCTCCGTCAGGGAGGAAACCAACACGCCAACCGCAATGGATGCCATACCGTACAGGAAAAAGGCGAGAATGGCCAGGTAGTTTTCCGCCATCGGCACGGTTCCGAACCTGCTCATGAGCAGGGGATAGGTGCATACGATTGCCGTCGGTATCGCAAAGATCGTCAACAATGCCAGAAACTTACCTGCGACGATTCCGCCGACCGAGACGGGTGATGTCAGAATCAGCTGGTCCGTCTTCGACCTTCTCTCCTCCGCCAGAACACGCATACTCAACACCGGCACAGAGATCAGGAACAAAAACAGCACGCTGGAGATCGCATAGGTGATATACGGATACCCCTGATACAGATTGTACAGCAGGAAATACAGACTGACAAAAAACAGCGTCACTGCGATAAACAACAAACCGATAAAGGAGCAAAAGTAAGATTTCAATTCCCTTTTATAGATCGCAAACATATTACTGCTCCTCCCTTTCTTCCGCGGCGGGCGCTTCGACAGGGCTGTCTGCAGCTTCGTCCTGTCCGCCATCTGCCTCAGGCACGGCTTTCTTCTTTGCCTTCTCATTCTTATTGATCGAAAACAGATGCTTTCTGCTCTTCACGGAAGGCTCCACATCTTCCGTCAGCTCCAGGAAGATATCCTCCAGCGACTTCTCTTTGTGAAGCATCTGCATAATGGGAGCCTTACATTCTGCCATCGCATAGAATACCGCTTCCCTGACATCCGCCTTCTCCTTCGTATAGATCCGTATTCCGGTGCAGTCTTTCTCCGCGATATTCATCGCTTCCACACGCTCGACGCCGGGAATCTCCCTCAGGACGGGCTCCAGTTCTTCGTACACACCCTTCACGCCAAGCTCCAGCTCTCCGGAGCCCTCCATCAGCCTGCGCAGTCCCTCGGGGGAATCGCTCGCTACCAGTTTTCCGTGCGCGATGATCATAATGTGGTCGCATACAGCGCTCACCTCTGACAGAATGTGTGAGCTTAGAATGACAGTGTGGTTCTCCCCGAGCTTACGGATCAGATCCCTGATCTCTATCATCTGCTTCGGGTCCAGTCCGACAGACGGTTCATCCAGTATCAGTACCTCCGGGTCGCCCAGGATAGCCTGCGCCAGACCGACCCTCTGCCTGTAGCCCTTCGAAAGATTCTTGATCAGCCTACCCTGCATGTCAAGGATACCGACCATTTCCATCACCTTTGTGACCTGGGCGTTTCTTTCCTTCGACGGTATCTTTTTCAGCTCTGCCGCAAATTTCAGGTACTCTTCGACCGTCATATCGACATACAGCGGCGGCAGCTCCGGGAGATATCCGATCCGCTTCTTCGCTTCCTCCGGCTCCCGGCTGATGTCCTTACCGTCCACGGTAACCGTACCCTCCGTTGCCGCAAGATACCCCGTGATCATATTCATGGTCGTGGATTTTCCCGCACCGTTGGGACCGAGAAATCCATAGATCTGTCCCTTTTCCACGAGAAAGGACAAATGATCGACCGCAACACGGTCCCCATACACCTTTGTGAGATTCTTGACTTCTATCATGTTCCATTCCTTCCCAATCGGATCTCCTCCGATTCTGCGTATGTTCCGGGAAAAATGTGCGCAGCAAAAAAACCCGGTATACGCACGACTCAGAACCGTCATCCGATTTGTCAGTCATATCCTAAGCAAAAAATGTTATCGTTCTGTGATAAATCAGTGAAAAAAGTGTGTTCTCCTAATCACCGGTTTTCGTTTGTCCCGCCAAAACCGCCCTTGAAACCGCCTCCCATTCCCATGGTTCCCATGTCGGAAAGATTCAGGTCTGAGGCGTCCGCATAACTCATGTCGTTCACGGTCTCATTGTTTGCAAGCTGCAAAGAGATACTATCGGATCTCTTTGCGCAGAATTCCCTGAGCGCTTTATCCTCCATATTGTCAAAATACAGACTCCGGATCTCATACTTCCCATCCACGGCATGACGATCCGGCTTCATCACTGCCCGCAGTCTCTGCCGCAGAAGCATCAGGTCACATCTGCTGATCTCATGCTTCATTTCATGCCGATATTGAATCATCTGCATCTCATTCACCTCCTTTCCGGTCCACAGGTATTACGATGCAGACCCTATCAAACAAAGCGTTCCGCCTGGGAGGCGAAATTCCCCATACAATAAAAATACCTTCCACTCTGTGTCCAAAGAATGGAAGGTTTTTGAAAAAACTGTGAAATTTCCGGTCAGGGCCTGATGGCAAAACAGCCCTGCAAGGATCCGTCTCCGCAAAGGTGCTCTCTGCAGCTGTGAGGCTCTCCCTGCATCCTTTACCACCAGATCAGATAGACAAAGGTCAGCACCAGGCCGATTCCGAACAACAGCAGTCCATAGGAAAGGCTTCGTCCGATGATTCGGTTGGTCTCCTTGAATTCTTCGTTCCGGTCGGCCAGGATGGCGACATAATCCCGCCGGTGCTTTTTGGTATGGAAAACATTGTATATCGACTGGAAGAAATTCATCAGGCGTCCGAGGATGTAGGTGAGCAGGTTGCCCTCCTCGGTATGTTCATAGGGCAGCGGGCTGTCGCGGTATACGCTTTTTCTGAGAAACACCACCAGGGTATCCGCCGCGCTGTCCATCACGCGGCACAAAATCCGCGCTATCGTGGGAAGAATCTTCAACAGCAGGGGTCTGTATAAGAGATTCTCCAGGTCCAGCCACTCCGGCCAGACATTGCGGTAGCCTTCCTGTTTCTTTCGCAAGACCCTCCGTACAAACAACCCGTACACGAGCGCACCGATACCGATCGAAACGGCGGCGCCCTTCAGATTTCCGATGCTGAAGTAATGCACCTCATGCAGAGGTCCGCCAAAGCGTAAAAAGGCATGTCCAAGCCTTGCGACAGGTTCCATGGTAAGCTTCGGAATAAGTCCCCACAGGAAGAGGACCGCCGCACTGCCTGACAGTGCGAATCCGCTGACCCGGTTCATATAGGGCCCTGGTGTATCATATTCCGCCTGCCTGGCAGCGTCCGCATTCTTCTCGATAAAGATTGCGACAAACAGCTTCGCCATATAGGCAACCGTCAGTCCGCCGGAGCACAAAAACAGCCACTCTGCCGCAGTCATCATGCTGCCGCCGCCGCATTCCGCTATCGCTTCATGCAGAAGTGTCTTGGAAACATAGCCTCCGAAGAACGGAATGCCTGCAATGGCGAGCGCTCCCGTCAGGAAAATACCTTTCAGCAGAGGCTTCTTGCGCCCGAACCCGCGGATACTGTTCAGATCCAGGCGATGTGTATTCTGATAGATCACACCCGCTGCCATGAACAGCACCAGCTTGATCAGCGAATGATTGATCATATGCAGGAAGATGCCGTTGGTCACAAGCAGGTTTTCCTCCTGCAGAATCCCCGCGGTTCCCACGCCGACTAAGACAAAACCGATCTGAGACATGGAGGAACAGGCAAGTGTTCTCTTCAGGTCAACCGAGAAAACACCGAGCAGCGCTCCGCCGAACATGGTGATCACACCGATTGCAAGGATCCAGGCCCCCCAGAGCTTATCCTGATAAAACAGATTGCAGCTTAAGACCAGGATTCCGTAGATGCCGGTCTTGGTCAGTACGCCCGACAAAAGTGCGGACGCCGGGGCCGGCGCCACAGGGTGCGCTTTCGGAAGCCAGATGTGCAGGGGAAACGCTCCGGCTTTGGCGCCGAATCCAAACAGCATGCAGGCACCCGCCAGATAAGTGACACCTTTGTCATGTTCTGTCAGCACTGCGTTCCGAAGCTCTGAGATCACCAGAGTCGAAAACTGTCCGTACAGCAGAAATAATCCCATGAGCATGACCAGACCGCCGATGACCGCAACCGCAAGGTAGGTCGACGCTGCCCGAAGAGACGCTTCGTCTTCCTCCTGTGCAACCCACACATAGGAGGTAAAGGACATGGTCTCGAAGAACAGGAAGGTCGTAAACAGGTCGGCAGACAAAAACACACCCATCGTCGCGCCCAGCGTAAACAGGAAAAACAGGTAGAAGCGCTGCACGTGTGCATGGTGTCTGAAATATTCGCCGGCAAGCAGCATCGTCATCATCCACATAAACGCCGACACGAGCGCATAGACGGCGCGAAACCCGTCCATGGTGAAGCCAAGGCCAAATCCGCAGACCTCCGGCAGCAGCAGGTCGAGTGTGCCCCCGCCAAAACTCCCTGACAGGAAACCCGCAAACACATAGAGCGCTGCGGCAAATTCCAGCGCCACGCTTACAACCGCGACGCTGCGCCCGCAGGGATGTATCTCTTTCTTTGTTTTCATGCTCCCCAGCCAATAGGAAAGCAGTCCTGCCGGAAAAGGAAAGAACACCAGAAAACCTAACAATCCATTCGTCATCTCTTTCCCTCCTTACTGTATCCCGGCGGTAATCTGCTCCAGCATTCGGATGACCGGACCGGAGTGCAGACCAAACACAAACATTGCAATCACAAACACAAACAGCGGCAGAAGCATCATCCAGCCGGGGTCTTTCAAATCGCCCAATTTCCCATACTCAAACTCTCTGCCGGGGAAGAACGCTCTCACCACGATCGTCAGCATATAGATGGCCGTCAGAAGGGCGGAGATCATGAGCGCGGCAATTCCTGCAACCGCCATAGCATCCTGCGTCTGAAGCGCCGCCTTCGCAAGGTTCCACTTGCTGACAAAACCGCACAGCCCGGGCACGCCCATCAGCGCAAAAGAAGATATCGTGAAGCTACAGAACACCTTCGGCATTTTCCGTCCGAAGCCGTCCAGCTCGTGAATGTAGCTTTTGCCGCTCTGATGCATGACGGCGCCCGCACAGAAGAAGGAACAGATTTTCATCACGGAGTGGAACAGCATATGCGCCAGTCCGGCCGCAAGTCCCGCCGGCGTCATCATGACAATGCCGAACAGAATGTACGAGAGATTGCTGACGGTAGACCACGCCAGTCTTCTCTTGATATGAGTCTCCTTCAGCGCACGGCTGCAGCCGTATACGATCGTGAAAAGCACCAGCCCCATCAGCAGACGCTGAGCCGCGGTACTGCGCAAAAGCTTCGTGCCAAAGCTGAAATAGGTCACACGCATCGCCGCGAACGCGCCGGTATTGACTACCGCGACCGCATGCAGCAGCGCAGTGACAGGGGTAGGCGCCACGCCCGCCTTCGGCAGCCAGGAGGAGAAGGGCCACACCGCAGTCTTCACCGCAACCCCCAGGAAGCACAGTACAAAAACGATCTCCGTGAGCTCCATCCGTCCTCCCAGCCCGGCAGGGTCAAGCACTCCTCCCGCCACAAAGGAAGAAGTACTTCCGTAGGTCAGAATAAATATCACCCCGATGAAAGCAAACGCCGCGCCGCCGAGCATATAGTACAGATAGGTGCGGCTCGCCAGAATCGCCTCCCTCGTCCTGGTATGCATCACCAGAGGCAGGGTGATCAGACTCAGCATTTCAAAGAAAAAGTACATGGTCAGAATGTTTTCCGAGAACGCCACGCCGAGGGTAACACCATAGGTCACAACATAAAACAGGAAAAAGGACTTTTCATTGTGCTCATGCTTCATATATTCAAAGGAATACAGCATTGCAAAAGGCCAGAGCGCCGCGACAAGAGCCGCATACAGACTGCCGACGCCGTCCGCCTTCAGGGTGATACTGAGATTGCCGGTAAACCGGAATACGGTGAGCGCCTGCTCCGGATGCAGGGAGAGCAGCACAAACACCAGGATGGAGTTTAAGAGCACTCCCGCCTCCATAAACAGAAGCATACCGTTCCTGCTCCTGAAGGGAAGCAGGGGTATCAATACCGCCACGGCAAAAGGAATCAGGATCACTGCCAATAATAACCATTCACGCATCTTCTTCCCTCCTATCTGCAGACCAGGGCTGCAATGTCAGCGATATATTTTGTCACCGGTCCCGGTATCACTCCGAGAAGCACCGCCGCTAACGCCAGCAGCAAGACAGGCACAAGCATCCCTGCCGGAGGGTCTTTGCGCTGCGGCGGCTGACTGCCGTCCTGTGTTTTCCCGGGGAAAAATCCGTTCATTGTAATGGGGAACAGATAACCGGCTGTCAGAAGTGCACTGACAAGCAGCACCGCAGGCCCCATCAGGCGAAATACGCCCGTCTGTGACTGTACCGCGCCCTGCGCCAGATACCACTTGCTGAGGAACCCTCCGGTGGGCGGAATCCCCACCAGCGCAAGCGACAAAACCGTGTATCCCCACAGAAGCACCGGCATTTTCCTGCCGATTCCGCGAAGCTCCTCCACTCTGGTCAGCCCTGACTGCCAAATCCATACACCTGCCGTCAGGAACAGTCCGCACTTGACAAAGGCGTGCACCGCCGTGTGCAGCAGCGCGCCGGAAAACGCGGTCGGTGTCAGCAGAGACAGTCCGAACAAAATGTAAGAAATCTGGCTCACGGTAGAATACGCCAAACGCTTCTTGAGCACCGGCTCACCAAACGCCAGCATGGAACCCATGAACACGGTCAGAAGTGCAAGTGTCATCCACGCATACTGTACCCAGGTACCCCGAAGGAAAGCAGGTCCTACCACATAGAACACGGTACGAATCATGGCAAAGACGCCAAACTTCACGATAACGCCGGAGAGAACCGCCGACGCCGGGGAGGGCGCCACGGGATGCGCCGCTGGCAGCCACGCATGCATCGGAAACAGGCCCGCCTTCGCGCCAAAGCCCAGAAGCATCACAAAAACGGCAACCAGAAGCATTTCTTCCTGTCCTGACACAGTTGTCATATTGAGGCTTCCTCCGGCGACGAAGTCCAAGGTATCACAATACCTGTTCAGGAAGAATATGCCGAACAAACCGGCGTACGCGCCGCACATGGAGTAGAACAGATATTTCAGGGATGCCATGATCGCTTCCCGGGAACCGTTGTGCAGTACCAACGGCATGGAAGTCAGGGTCATCAATTCATAAAATAAATACATCGTGACGAGATTCGCGGAGAAACACAAACCGCACAACACGCCGTATAACAGAAGATAGAAGCCGTAAAAACGCTTTTCGTCTCCTTCATGGCTCATATATCGAAAAGAATACACTCCCGCACACAGCCAGACGATGCCCACGATTGTGACAAAAAAACAGCTCAAGTCATCGGTGCGAAACGCCACCGGTATCCCGTCCACGAGCGGAAACAGCACAAGACTTTTCTCGCCGCCATACGCAGTAAAGAAGGTGATTGCTACGGACAAAGCAAGCACGATCCCCACAAAGCAATGCAGTCCAAACTGTGTTCCCTGCTCCCCGGTTTGTCTGTCCCTGCGGCGGTTTTTGCGATTCACCGTCTCAGACCGTTTCACATTCTCCGCAAAAGAAGCAAGAAGCAGGCACACTCCCATGACGGCAGGCAGTATCACAGAAATCAGAATCCATTCCTTCATTTCTATTTTATTTCCTCCCTATTTCCTCCAAAAAATCAGGCAGTCTAATCAAACATGGCAAGACCTGCCGTAATCAGCCGAATCACCGGCTCTGAATTCAGACCCAGCAGAAAGTTTAATACGATAAAGCACAGCAGGGCACCCGCCTTGACCGGCTGCTCCGTGAGGGGAATCACCCGATGCTCGTGAATCGGCATCTCTTTTGAAACCGGCGTATACAGTCGGATTACCGTCTTCATGAAATATACTGCATTCAAAACCGTGCTGATGGCGAGCGCAATCAGGGTGGGCAGCATCTTATGGGTATGTCCCATCGCGGCCTGCGCAAACAGCAGCTTGGAAATAAAGCCGGAAAACATCGGGATGCCGACCATGGAAAGCGAACCGACCGAGAAAGCAATTCCGGCCGCCTTGTTCCGATACCCCGCACCGGTCAGATCCAGGAAGTTTCTGCTGCCGCCCGAGGCATCCGTGATACCGGACGCCGCCACAAACAGAAGCGACTTGGTAGCGGCGTGCGACAGAACATGATACACACTGGCAACCACAGCCTCCTGCGTGCCCAGGCCAAAGCCCATATAAATATATCCGATCTGCGCAACCGAGGAGAACGCGATCATTCTCCGAATGTCGGATTCCCTGATTGCATTCACACTGCCCATGATCATGCCGATGATGCCGAACACGAACAGCACATCGACCACCTTGCTGTCGCAGACCACAGAAAACCCGATGACTCGGTAGAAAATCTTGACCAACAGGAAGATATATCCCTTGGATACCAGGGAGGACAGGATTGCCGCGGACGAAACCGTCGAATATCCGTAGGCATCCGGGAGCCACGCATGGAAGGGATACAGGGCACTCTTGATGGCCAGACCGACGGACATCAGTCCGAGGGATACCAGAAGCGGAATGTGATACTCTCCGGTTGCCGCCAGTATGGCTACCTCTTCCTTAATGTTGCTCATGAGCAAATGCCCGGTCAGGTCATATAAGAAACAGATCCCCAGAAGAAGCAGACCGGACCCCAACAGGCTCATAATCATATATCGTGTGGCCGCTTCGATGGTCCTGCCATTTTGCCGGATCATGATCAGACCGCAGGCGGAGATCGTATTGATCTCCACAAAGACATATGCGGTGAACAGGTCATTGGTATAGATCAATGCCAGCAGGGAGCTGAGCAGCAGATTCACCATGATGTAATACAGATTCTGCTTGCTTTCTTCGATCTCTCTTTCCCGCTCCGCAATACCGCCGAACATACACAGCAGCATGATCAGGCAAAAGAAGGTCGCCATGAACGCTTCCAAAATGCCGACCCTGATCTCATTTCCCCAGGGTGCAGGGAAATGTCCCATCAGATAGACAAACTCCTGTCCCGTGCGAAGCACATAGAAAAGGACCGTCGCCGAAAAGATGCCGATGACGGAAATGACTGTCGCATTGACTCTCTTCGCCCACTTCGCATTCAGGATGGAGGAAAGCGGTCCGGAAAACAGAGACAGCAGGATCGAAATAAAAGGAAGATTCTGTACAAAATCCATTACTTTTCCTCCTTTTTCAGCTGCGCCGAAATCTCATCCATATCCAAGGTGTGATACCTGTGATAGAGGCGGATGGTCAGGGAAAGCATCAGCGCGGTGACAGACACGGAAACGACGATGCCGGTCAGTACCAGTCCGCTCGGAATCGGGTTGATGTATGCTTCCGCACTCTGCACGCCGTCGACCACCACAGGCGCTTTACGCCCGTCAATGTAACCCTTCAGCGCCAGAAACAGATACACGGCGGTATCCATAATATTCAGACCGATGATTTTTTTGATCAGATTCTTCTGCAGCAGAAGATTGGAGAACCCGATTCCAAACAAAATCATGGCCACCGCCGCAGGATAATTGTGTAAAAGATTATTCAGATCCATTTCCGATCAATAGCCTCCTTTTCTGAACATACAGTAGAAGGTATACATGGTTCCCGCCACAACAATACCGACGCAGATATTCAGGATCAGGATCAGTCCGCTGCTTAAAATCGCGCCGGGGGTGCCGAGAGGAATCACGCTTTCGATATGGTTCGCGCCTGTATAGAAGGAATAGCTCTTGCAGACCGTATAACAGGCAAGCGCACCGAAGCTCATGACCCTGTAGGTCTTCGCGGTAAAAAACTGTTCCGTTTTGGCAAATCCAAAGGCGTTCAGATACAGAATCAGTCCGGCACCGATGACCGCGCCGCCCGAGAATCCGCCGCCCGGTCCCAGATGCCCCGCCAGAATCATGTAAATACCGAAAAGCAGAATCGGCGGCACCAGAATCCTCGCCGCCGTCTGCAGGATCACATCGTTTTTCGGCTCATGCGTCCTGTCATCCGCCTCCATCTGTTCCTTCTGCTCCTTCTTGTCAAAGCGAAGCAGGATCAATACGGTACAGGTCGCAATGAAGAGCACATGAGACTCTCCCAGCGTATCGAACGCCCTGTAGTCCAGAATCATGCCGGTCACGATATTCACGGCGCCCGTCTCCTGCAGACCCTGCTCGATATAACGCTGTGCCACCTCATTGTTCGCGGGGTTCTGCGCATGCCCGAAGGTCGGCAGATAGGAGACACCCTCCAACAGCAAAGCGACCAGAAAGCAGCAGAAGGCTACCGCGAATACCTTGTAAAATCTCTTGAAAATGCGCAGCTCCGCATTCTTTTCCAGATCATAGATCTTCTCTCTGCGCCGCTCCCTGACTTCCTGCCTGTGCGCTGTTTCTTCCTCTCCTTCACAGTGGACATCCTGCTTCTGCATCTCCACCTCGTTCAGGTAGGGATCCTTTGTCCCGTCCAGCCATTGCCGGAACCGGAAGGAAAGCGTTTTCTCATACTGTTCTTTTGAAACCTTCTTACTCATGCTTTTCCTCCTCGTCTTCCTTTTTCATAATGGCATGGATCTTCTTCAAAGTAACCAGGAAAAGAACCGTCGTCACGCCCGCGCCGACTGCTGCCTCCGTGACGGCAAGATCCGGAGACTCCAGCAAAATCCAGATCACGGACATGATCAGGCTGTAGGACATAAAAATCAGAATACTGTTCAACAGACTTTTCGAAAGGCTGGCCGCAATGGCGCACACGATCAAAAATCCCAGCAAAATACAGGTAAATATTGTCATCTTCCGGCCTCCTGTTCTGTCGCGGTGCTCTCAGATTCCCCTGCATCGAGGTTCCTCTTCCGATAATGGAGAGACTCATTCTCATCCGTTGTCACTTCCAGTCTGGCAATCAGATGAGAGGCAACCGGCGAAGAAAACCACAGGAAGATGATGACCAGGAACAGTTTCAGGGAAGTAAAATTGAGACCGTTCATGATGATCAGGCCCAGAAGGCAGCAGCCGATTCCAAGGGTATCCCCCATCGCCGCGGCGTGCATTCTGTTCAGCACATATTGAAAACGAAACACCCCGATCAGCTCTATCACAAAGATGGCGATACCGGTCAGCAAAAAGGCAGCGCCCGCCAAAAAGCGAATCCATTCCAAAGCTTCCATCTATTTTTCCTCCTCAACCGGCTGGGTTCCCTCCGAAGAAGGCTTCGTCCTGCCGCTTTCCCTGTGCTTCTGATCCTGCCTCTCCATATACACGCCCATGTATACCTTGGTCAGTACGATCACTGCCAGAAAGCTGATGCAGGCGTAAATAATACAGATGTCCGCAAGATATCCCTCCCCCATCTTGACCGCCAGAATCGCAATCATCACGATTACCATGGTGCCGGTCATATTGACGGCAACGATACGGTCAGCGATCCTGGGGCCGATGATGGCACGAATCAGACACAGCATGATCATCACCGCCAAAACAATCAGTACCGCCGTAAACAGATTATTGTACATACTATCAAGACTCATGATTCCTCGCTCCCTACTCTTCCAATCTTCGGATATACTCCTGGAATGCACTGTCATTGATTCCTTCCGTCAGGTCCTCGTCCAGACAGTGCACCATATATTCATCTTCCTCCAGGGTCACGGTAATGGTCCCGGGAGTCAGGGTGATGGCGTTGGCCAGAAATGCCCTCCCGACAGGCGTTTTTAAGTCCGTGTGAAAGGTGACCAGCACCGGCTGCACTTCTTCCTTCTGCGTCAGTATCAGATGGATGACGCTGAAGTTCGCTTTGATGATCTCCTTCACCAGAAGAGCCACATATTTCACAAACAACAGGACTCTGCCGTAGAGCTTTCGCTCCGCTTTCAGGGAGTACCCCATATACCGACAGGTAAACCACAACACGATCCCTGCAATGATCAAACCAAAGGTTGCTATTTCCAGCGTAAGCCTTCCGTTAAAAATCACCCACAGCATAAAATACAGGACAAACATGTGTTGACCCTCCTTTCCAGATAGACTATTTTATCACAATTTTTTAAAAAATAAAGTATCCAAAACGATCAGACCTGCCAAAAAAAAAGAATTTTTCACCCGTTTACCGTGCGAACTGCTCAAAAAAGCGGACAGAGATGTTTCCATCCTGCCCGCTGCGTCTGTGGTATCGCTTCCCCTTCCGGCATAGGATAAGCGGTAATTCCCAACCCTTCTTTTCCTCCGAGAATCACAGTCCGCAGAGATACCGGACTCCCTCCGGCGTCTCTATCGATGTTAACCTGACCGAAAATACCTCCTCGATTTTACCGGAG
Source organism: Acetatifactor sp. (assembly GCA_016293615.1). Taxonomy (GTDB): domain Bacteria; phylum Bacillota; class Clostridia; order Lachnospirales; family Lachnospiraceae; genus Acetatifactor. The sequence continues at coordinate 12,118 of JAEDDX010000038.1, read as the reverse complement.
GCGGCAACTTTTTCCGGGACATCGCACAGGACGAGCCTTCCGTTCTGCAGCAGGGCAATGCGGTCCGCAAATAAGAGAGCCTGAGGTATATCATGAAGCACCATCACGACCGCCTTCCCTTCGTCTGCCGCTTTCCGCGCAGATTGCAGCAGCTGCAGCTGATTGCAGATATCCAGGTATGTGGTCGGTTCGTCCATGAACAGGGTCTTTGTGGTCTGTGCAATCGTCATTGCCAGATACACCTCCTGCCTCTGGCCGCCGCTTAGTTCAGGGAGCATTTTTTCGGCCAGTCCGAGGCAATTTGTGCTCTCCATCGCCGCCTTTGCAATCTCTCTGTCCCTTTTGCCATACTGTCTCGGAAATCCCAGCCAGGGAAAGCGCCCGTGCAGCACCAGCTTTTCCACAGGAATATTCGGCGTATCCCGACTCTGCGTCAAAAAAGCTGCCTTCCTGGCAATCTCACGCACCGACAGCCGGTCAATCGGCACTTCATCATAGCACACTTCGCCGCTCATGGGCTTTAGCAGTCCCAGTGCCGTTCGAAGCAGGGTACTTTTCCCGCAGCCGTTCGGACCTATGACAGCCATGACTTCACCCGGACGAAACGAAAGGGTAATATCCTGCAGCACCGGCTGTTTTCCATATCCTGCCGTGACATGTTTACAAATGATCATGCGCGTGTCCTCCTTTTGTTTCCCAGAAGAAGCCACAGGAAGAACGGCGCTCCCAGCAAAGAAAGCACAATGCCTACCGGTATTTCAAAGGGTGAAAACAGACTTCTTGCGGCCGTATCGCAGATCGTCACCAAAGCGGCACCTCCCAACGCACAGCCCAGCAAAAGCGGCAGGGCACTATTGCCGGTCAGCTTGCGCACCATATGCGGTACGAGAAGCCCCACAAACCCCAGGATCCCGGAGAAGCTGACCGCTGCACCGGCGAGCATGGCGGCGGCAAACAGAAGCAGCAGCCGAACCGGTCTCACACGAAGTCCCAGGCTCTGTGCGGTCTCCGTTCCAAGCGCCAGAAGGTCCATTTCATGCACCAGAAGAAACACAAGGACAAGGCCAATCCCGATCAGCACTGCTGCCGGCTGCAGTCTGGCCATGGTAACGCCCCTGAACCCGCCGATGCGAAAGTCCGTGTATCCGCTTAAGGCGTCCGGCACAAAGGTAACCACGGCATCCGTCGCTCCCGAAAACAGGCTCGAGATCGCAACCCCGGCCAACACCAGGGTCATTCTCGAGGCACCGCATCCCTCGGAAATACCCAGAATGATCAATACACTCATCAAAGCGCCCGCAAAGGCAAAGACCGGAATCCATCCCCCTCCGAAGGGAAACAGCGCACAGCAGACTGCCGCCATGAAGCCCGCCCCGCTGTTGACCCCGATGATATTGGGTGCCGCGAGAGGATTTGCGAGCACATTCTGAATCACTGCACCCGCAACTGCCAGAGAGGCTCCCGCCAGAACACTGCAGCAGGTCCTGGGAAGTCTGCTGTAGCGAAGAATTCTCCCCGCAGCCGAACCGGCACTTTCCGTAAACAGCTGCAGCGGATGAAACATCACCGCGCCGACGCAGATGCTGCACACACACGAAAGCAGAAGCAATAACAATAACAGAAACAATACCAGGACCGTTTTTTTCTTACTCACCATACAATATCCCCGCCAGCTTTTCGTACGCCTCTCCCCATCGGGAGTTGGGCTTTAAATTATATAACTCGCTCTCCATCAGGTAATAATGACCTTCGCGCACCGCCGAAAGAGTGCTCCACGCCCCGTTGGAGAACAGATGCTGCTCCATCTGTTTCTCGATCTCCTTCGTATTCTTCCCCATATAGACGGCGAAGATAAAGTCAGGATCCTGCTCAATGATCTTCTCGATGCTCAGATCCTCCAGCAGGCTTTCGTCTTCATCGGCAATGTTGACGCATCCAAGATCCTGTAACATGGTGCCAAGCACTGTCCCGCTGCTGTTCTTGACCTTGACCCCGCCGGTTGTGGCACGCACATACAAAACCTTAGGTGCCTCCCCCTTCGCCATGGCCAGAGCCTCCAGGATCTGACGCTCCATGGCGGAACCGTACCTTTCATAATTCTCCTTACACCCGGTCAGTTCCGTGCAGATCTCCAGCATCCGCAGATAATCCTGGTAATCGTTGACTCCGAAATACGCCACCGTCAGGCCGGCCTGCTCATACAGTTCCAGATTTCCCACGTCCTTGCCGATATCGCTGCTGGCCAGAATCAGGTCCGGCTCACAGCTAAGCAGCTTCTCCAGAGAGATCTCATGCGCCGGACCGATGTCCGTGACATTCTCCCCCAGCGGGATATCGACATCCGTCCAGGTATTCGAGGAGGCTCCCACGAGGGTATCGATTCCGCCGGCCAAAGCCCAGATCTCACCGTAGCTTGCATTCAGCACGGCAATCCTTTGAGGCCTTTTGATCAGAATCTCGCGCCCCAGATCATCCGTAAAGCAAAAACTTTCCTCCTGCTGCGCCTCCCCGCCGGATTCCGTCTGGGATATCTCCTCCCCGGGTGCGGACTGTTGCGCCTGCACTGCCTCCTGCCCCGGTTCGGACTTTTGCGCAGTCTGCTCCCCGCATCCGCACAAAAGTGTCATTCCAAGCCCTGCCAGCAGAAAGCCCAGCGCAATTTTTCGGGTGCATAAACCTGTTTTCATGTGTTCTTCTCCTAAATCGTTCCTTTTTGAATATTTTTTTGATATTTCTTTCGAAAAAATTTACACCTAAATAATTCAGTTCAAAATAATCCAGTCTAAAATAATTCAGACCGCGCAAAAAAGGGCGCGGATATCCCTGTCCTACCTTTGAGACAGCAGAATCCTTTTAAAGCCCTTTCCCTTCTTGCGCGGTCCGGCAGTTTCTACTATTCTGAATTTGTGTATTTACTGTAACAGCTTTTCCTGTACCTTTTCAAAACCGATCCGGTCGATGGTATCGGAGAATCTCTCGCCGGCGATTCCCTCCGTCCGAAACAGCTCGATTGCCCTCTCGATCAGAGTCATCACTTCCTCTTCGGCGGTAAACAGATGCTCCAGCGGTCTTCCCTGTGCAACCTTCTTGCCCCAGCGTCCGCCGATGTAGATCTGATACCCTTCCTGATATCCCGTGATGGCACCGAAAGGACATTTTCCCTTGCAGCGTCCGCAATGATTGCACTCGTTTATGTCAAGGACTACCTTGCCGTTTTCCACATAGGGTACATGAATGGGACAGGCAGCCTCAACCTGACATCTTACGCAGCCGCGGCACTTCTCAAGATCAAGAATCGGAACTCTCTGTCCGATCACGCCCAGGTCATTCAGATCCGGCTTCACGCAGTTGTTGGGGCACCCGCCTACTGCGATCTTAAACTTGTGGGGCAAAACCACCCCCCTGTATCCCTCATAGAACTTCTGATGAATCTTCTCACTGAGGTCAAAGGTATCGATGAGTCCGTACTGACAGGTCGTTCCCTTGCAGGACACTACGGGACGAACCAGCGCGCCTGTACCGCCGCAGTTCAATCCGTTGCTCTTTAAGAACGCAATGGCATCCTCGATTCTGTCATATTGGATTCCCTGAATCTCCAGTGTCAGACGGGTGGTCATGGTCACCATTCCGGAACCGAAACGATCTGCCGCCTCTGCAATGGCGCGGTGCTCTGCGGTCGTCAGTCTGCCGTTTCTGGTGATCACACGCAGATTGAACACATCCTCATACCGCTTGTCCTGCAGGCATCCCATCCCCTTGACTCTCTTGATCTCCTCGGGAGTCAGACTCCTTTTTTCTTTCTGTTCGCTCATATACAGCCTCCGTTCTCTGTCGTATTTTGGGCCGCTGCGCGGCTTACTTCCTGAGGTATTCTTTGATTCTCTCTTCCTTGCGCAGGCGTCTGATCACGGCTTCATAATCCCCGCCGATTTGTTCGTAAAAATCTCTCAGTTCCATTTTTCACTTCTTTTTGTTATTTTTTCGTTGTTTCTTTTTGTTGATTCTTCTCAGATATCGCAGACATTCTATCACATTGTGCTTTGGTAATCAAGAATTATCGACATATATCGACATCGCCTTGCGGGGGTCCGCCACAGGCACTTCCAAGGAGTCTCGCCGCTTCTATTCCGAGACATTGATGTTCAAAAACACCTTTAAGCGGGGATAATACTTGACCGTGACGGGCTCCGGGTGAACAAACAGACAATCGTCCGTCAGGATAAGCTCCTCCTGATTCGTCATGCTGCGCAATTGCGCCATCACATCCTCCGGCAGTGTCAGAACGACATCCTTGCCGTCATCGTTGAATCTAAGTTGCTGCTGATACACCCTGTACTCTGTCGTCGTTACCATCCTGCCCCCTCCGACCGCATCCGCCAGACAGCCTGCTGCCGTGATACCGTGTAAGACAAAGACTCCTACCAGAAGTACCGTAAAGAAAGCATACCGCATCCATATTTTCTCCAATTTCCGCAGGGTGATCAGAAACAATCTCAGATACCCGATGACCATGACTGCCAACAGGCAAAAACCCGCAAGGAAACACACAATATACCAAACCCCGATTCTGTCTACCACCTGCAGAAGATAAACCAGCACTCCCTGAAAAAGCAACGCGCCGCTCAGAAACCCGGTAGCCGCCCTGATATGTTTTCTTTCTCTCTCTGTATTGGAATCCAATATTTCTTCCTGCTGCATGACTCTGCCTTCTCCTGATATGATTCTTTTCTCCCTTTTCGGGATTGTATTCCTGCCACATCCCGCGCATCTGTCGCAGGGCTGTGGCATGGGAACTCTATTTCCTGCTGTATTTTGCAATCGTCTGCAGGACCTCTCTGCCGTTCAGCGGTTTTGACAAATGCGCATTCATTCCCGCATTCTTTGTTGCCTGTCTGTCTTCCTCAAACGCATTCGCTGTCATGGCAATGATAGGAATCGTCCGCGCATCGCTTCTGTCCATCAGCCGGATCGCCTTTGCCGCCTCGATTCCGTTCATCACCGGCATCATCACATCCATCAGAATCGCATCAAAGGTTCCCGCAGGATTCTGTGAGAAGAGATCGACAGCCTGTTTGCCGTCAACAGCCTTCGTAACGACAGCACCTGCATCCTCCAGCAGAAATTGCGCGATCTCCATGTTCAGCTCGTTATCCTCAACCACGAGAACGCGAAGATTGCGGATGCAGACCTCTCCTTCTTCGTCGCAGGTCTTCTTTGCCTCGGACGCAGCCGCGATCTCAAACGGAATGGTTACCGTAAATGTACTTCCTTCTCCTTCGGTGCTGTCGATCTGAATGGTTCCTCCCATCTTATCCACCAGCGATTTCACAATCGCCATACCCAGGCCGGTTCCCTGATAGGTACTCCTTGCATCGCTTCGCTCCTGCGAGAAAGGCTCAAAAATATGTTCCAGGAATTCCTTGCTCATTCCGATTCCCGTATCCGAAATCGTACATTCATACAGCACGATTTTCTCATCTATGGGTTTGCACTCTGCCTTGCAGGAAATACTTCCTCCCGGTTTATTATACTTGATGGCGTTGCTGAAAATGTTTAAAAAGATCTGTCTCAAATGCAGCGGGCTTCCGTATACAAAGGGTGCGACCAGATTTTTGCTGAAATCTCCGTGATAAAAGGTAATTCCGCGCTCGGCAGCCTCGATTGCCACCATTGTCACAACATCCGAAGCCAGACTGTTGATGTCCATCACTTCACGGGACAATTCCACATTGCCGTTCTCGAGCTTCGACAAATGCAGGATATCGTTCAGCAGTGAGTTCAGATGGTATGCCGCAACCTTTATCTTTCCGCGGTTTTCCTCAATGAGCTTCCTATCGTCCGGATGTCTCTCGTCCATTTCCAATAACCCCAGGATACCGTTTAAGGGCGTACGGATATCATGCGACATTCTCGACAGGAAATCCGTCTTGGCCCTGTTCGCCGTTTTTGCTTCGTTTAGGGCTGCCTGAAGGGCTTTCTCCTGCTGTCTCTCCCTTCGGATCAGGTCATCCACATTACGGGTTCCGATGACCACCGCCGGCGTGCCGTCTTTCTCCCGGACATACGCCACCCTGGCCTGAAGGTAAATGCTTCCGTCTTCCACCAGTTTTTCATAGGTAAAGGAATAATCCTTCTGATTGGACCGGATGTATTCCAATGACAGCTTCTCAATAAATTCGCTGCGGCTTGCTTCCGAGATCAGTTCTCTGGAATACTCAAGAATACCCTTGGACCAACAGTTGCCGTGCTTGTGGAAATACTCCTTGATCGCACGGCCTTCCTCTTCCTCCGCGCGGAAGGTCGTGATCACATCCGTCTCCGGATTGACCAGAAGGACCGAATAGTACTCCGAACACAGTCCCTCGATGATCTCTCTCTGCATCTCCATCTTATTCGTCTGCTTCAACTGTCGGCGCATCTCTTCATCCACATTGCGCATTCCCAGAATAAAGGTCACATCTCCCGCCTCATCCACGGTTTTCGCCACATTCATCTCATAATAGCTGATCTCTCCGTTCATTTCGCGCTTGAAACCAAGCTTATGTAATCCGATCTCCGGAACACGCTCCAACAGAATATTCAGACTGCCCAACTCTCTGAGCCTGTCTCTGTCTTCGGGAACCACAAATGTGTCGATATACCCGGACAGGACAGTTTCATAGTCATCGGCAAGCATCAGTTTCTCAAGATCCTGCGCACTCATGCCCATTCCGTCCGTCCGATAGAGAGACAGCTTACCGGTTTTCGCATTGATTTTAAACAGGCTGCTGTATTCCTTGCTCAATGCGCCGGATATGATCGTCTCCTCTTTGAGCTCATCGTATGCCCGCTCGATATCCTTTCGCGCCTGCTCCAGTTCCCTGTTTGCTTTGGCCGTTCTTTCGTATGCCGCATCCAGCTTTCTGCGTTGTTCGATCTCGCGCTTATTCAGCCGTCTCATCCACAGATACGCCAGAACGGTCAATATCGAGGAAAGAATCCCTGCAAACACTGCCAGGCGGGCAGCGCTTCTGTTGCTTTCCTCGATTTCTCTGTATGTAGACTCCATATCGATCTCAATGCAGAGCGCTCCGATGATTTCGTCCGGATTCTGTTTGCTGTACACGGGATAGCAGGCAGCAAAAATATGCCCTCTGGCGTTGTCAATAATATCCCGGGAATAGCTGACATTTCCGGACAGGGCATCCTCCAGGTAAGGAAGCATCTCCGCCTCAATGACCGAGCCCGGACAGGCAAAATCCTCCGCACCGGGATCGGTTCCGTCCACCAGATACACCGGTACGCCTTCGGGGCTGCGCTTCGCAGTATAGAGATACCGCAGTGTCTTCAGCTTCTGCATCTCACTGAGTTTATTCTGCAGTGTGGCGTACGCCTCCGTATGCATATCATCCGATGTGTGAATCGTCGTAAAATACGCATCCTCCAGTATATCGGTCATGGATTCATATATGGTATCCACACGCAGAATCGTTCTGTTTACCGCTGTCTCCAGGGTGTTTTTGCTGTAGCTTCGCTGAAGCACCCATGTATAGCATACGATTTGCAGAAAAATAAACAACATCCCTAACAGGATGGGTTTGAGACTTCTCACACTCCTTTTCCGGCCGGACTTATGATGTTCGGAATTCGTATCTTGCCCCCTTGACAAATCCATACACCTCTTTCTGTCTGATATCTTTCAGGAACCTCTCCGAATGGGTAAAATAACCCTATTATGATAGTATCAATTTTACCCTATCTCGGTATGAAAAATCAACCCTTGAATGCGCCCCTTCGCCCAGGCCTTTCATGTCCGGTCGCAGACACGCCGCCCCAAGGAAATGCGCCCCTTCGCCTAAGCCCTGCATGTCTGATTGCAGACACACAGGACCCGGCAGGAATGCATTCCGCTAAAGGGGAGAACATTCGTCCGTTATAATTTCAAACAGTGCTTCTCCGGCCCGGATTTCTCCTTCCTTCAGGAGTCGGATCTTCATGTCATCCGAAAGCTCGGTGCACACCACAGGCGACGCCAGAGAGGGCGCATGATCCCTGAGAAAATCAAGATCCAGCTTCAGCAGAGGGTCTCCCTTCTTCACTTTCTGGCCATTTTTCACACAGACCTCAAACCCTTCTCCATCAAGCTTTACGGTGTCTATGCCGATATGGAGCAGAAGCTGGATGCCCTGTTTTGTGACAAAACCGATTGCATGTTTTGTGTCAAACACAAAGCCGATCTCTCCGTCCTCCGGCGCCCTCACGATCGGGTCAACAGGAGTGACCACGGCGCCGTCTCCCATCATACCTTCTGCAAAAGCTTCATCCGGCGCCGCGGAAAGCGCAGCGGCATAACCGGTCATCGGGCTGGAAATTACGATGTGTGTTACCTTTCCCGCATCCGATGCCTGTTTCGGATGTGGGGTTTGCTTTCGGTCCGATCTCTGCTCCTGACATACCGGCTGTGCGGTTCCCGCTTGCTCCAGATACTCCTCCAGATTGGATTTGATCACCGTGACATGCGGACCATAAATGATCTGTACGCCGTTTCCTTTGTGAATCACGCCCGACGCTCCGGTTGCTTTCAGCACCGCGTCATCCACTGCTTTTGCATCGAACACACTGCACCGGAGTCTGGTCGCACAGCAATCCACATCGCTGATATTGTCTTGTCCTCCCAGTCCCCTGACGATTGCTTCACTGACAGAATCCGTATTTTGCGCCCCGGTGCCATGGGTCTTCTCCTTTTCCCTGCGCGCGTTCACATCCGCCCTTGTATACAGCTTTGTCTCAGCATACTCCTCTTCTCTGCCCGGTGTCCTGAGATCGAACCTCCGGATCAGGAACCGGAAGCTGAAATAATACAGGCCAAAATATAGAATCCCCACCGGAACGATTCGAAGCCAGCTTGTTTTTTCATTGCCCTGAAGCACGCCAAACAGCAAAAGGTCAATCAGTCCCCCGGAAAATGTCAGACCTACCGCAATGTTGAGCACATGCGCGAGCATATAGGCAAAGCCTGCCAGAATGACCTGAACCGCAAACAGCAAAGGCGCAACAAACAGAAAGGAAAACTCCAGAGGCTCTGTAATTCCGGTCAACATGCTGGCCAGGGAAGCGGAGAGCAGCAATCCGCCCGCCGCCTTCTTTTTCTCCGGTTTCGCACAGTGATACATCGCCAGGGCGGCCCCCGGAAGTCCGAAGATCATAAAAATAAACTCCCCCGAGAAATATCTTGTCGCATCCGCACTGAAATGCACAATGTCGGCCGAATTGGCAAGCTGTGCAAAGAAAATGTTCTGTCCGCCCTGCACCATCTGCCCGGCTATCTCCATGGTTCCGCCCACCGCTGTCTGCCAGAAGGGCATATAAAATACATGATGCAGACCGAACGGAATCAGCGCCCGTTTGATCAGTCCGAACACCAGGGTACCCGCATAACCGCTTTCCGTCACCAGGCTTCCCAGGGCATAAATACCGTTCTGGACCACAGGCCAGATAAAATACATCAATATTCCCACAAACAGATACACCAGGGTAGAGATGATCGGAATGAACCGTGTCCCGCCGAAAAAAGACAGGGCATTCGGAAGTGTGATCCTGAAAAAGCGATTGTGCAGTGCCGCGACGCCGAGCCCTACAATGATACCTCCGAATACACCCATCTGCAGTGTCAAAATCCCGCAGACGGAAGTAATGGTTCCCTCCAGGACAGCGGCAGACACCTCACCGTTTTCCAATATCTCCCCTTGATTCAGAAGCATGGCGTTGATGGCTGTATTCATGACAAAATAGGCGATCACCGCCGACAGGGCTGCCACCTCTTTTTCCTTCTTTGCCATACCGATTGCCACACCCACGGCAAAAATCAGAGGCAGATTATCAAAAACCGCACTTCCGACCCGATTCATAATGACCAGAAGCGCATGCAAAACGGAAGTATTTCCCAATACTCCTTCCAATCCATAGGTCGCAATCATGGTTTCATTGGTAAACGAACTTCCTATTCCCAGCAAGAGACCCGCCACCGGGAGAACTGCGATAGGAAGCATAAAACTTCGTCCGATGCGCTGCAACACGCCAAAGACTCTATCCTTCATTTCTTCCTGCTCCTTGCACTGCATATTGCTTGTCTCTCTAGTTTTACCAATAAAACCTTTCTGATACATCCTTTTTGTGATTTAAAAAGACTGCTGCCCGCCTTTCTCGATTTCTCCGGAATAGTCAAGGATACCTCCGAATTCAATTATATTTGTATACCCCAGATCCGCCAGCTTCCGGGCAGCCTGCTTACTTCTGTTTCCGCTTCGACAGTAGACATAGATGGTCTGATCCTTATCCGGCAGCTCCGGGAGCTTTTCTGTTCCGATCGATTCATTAGGAAGCGTTTTGTCAATACAGAGAATGATAATTCACTATAAAAAATGTTCGTTTTAATGATGGACTGGCTTAGAAATTGCCAGCAACCACTTCCTGACGTATTAAATTCTTCATTCTGTCCTCTACTGTTACCTTTTTCGCATTGTTGAAGAACACCCCGACAAGGTAAGTAGTATTGCCGATTCTCGTCTTAAAATTACCGCCATCTATATAATTTGCTTTGTTTTCCACCGTTTTCTCTTCTTGCATTCGCTCCGCTCCTTTCCCAAATTCCCCCTACAAGGGAAAGGGTAACAAAAAAGGTAACATGACCGAAAAGACTTCTCAAATCACCGCTACCTATGCTTGCTACCCGTATTTTATTTATTTTTCTATTTTCTTGTTACTTTTGTTACCTTTCATAGAAAACCCAGTAAAATCAATGCTTCCACTGGGTAACAACATAAGTAACAACAAGGTAACTTCATCAATTTTGTTACTTAAATGGTATCTCCAATTCCAACTGTTTCGGTATTTCCATAAAACCATCGCTATCCGCTTTGTCGGGGATTTCCTGAGACGAGCCGACACGCACCCAACCTCGTTGCTTGCCATAATCTCCGAAATGCATTGCCCCATCGCTCATAACCCAGTCGGTCACAGAATTGTTCATAATATCGCAAATCTGCTTTAGCTCAATCCTCTTAGGTTCGTAGTCTCTGTGAAGTGCTTCTTTCCACAACAGTTTGGAACAAACCCTGTCTCCCTTGAAATCATCAAGAAAGGCAAGAATCATTCCGGCATCAGCATCTTCCGGCATGAACTGCTTCTGATAATCTTTCAGGTATTCAGCTGATTCCTTACTAAGCATCAGCCTGAAATCTCCTGATCTGAATATCTCCATAGCTTCCGCCCACACCTGCTCGATATATTCCCTTGAACTTGCTTCATTATCAAGAATATGACACTCTGCTCTCTCAGGATAAACCATGACCGGCATGAATCGTCTGTTACCGGTACGATCAAGCGGAAGTGTATCCATAGCATTGGAAGTACCGCCAAACACGCACTGTCTCGGTCTGTCCTTTGGCTGTGTCTCATAAGGTACTTTATAAATATCACTCTGCCTACTGATAAAAGACTTAATATCCTCAATGCTCCTAGCACTGGCAGTCGCTATCATTTCCGACAGTTCTATGATGAGATGTCCCTGCATTTTTCGGAACACATTTTCATCATCAAGTTTTTTCAGATCATCAGTAAACCATGAATCATTCATGGCAAGGAACCTGAAAAATGTGGACTTTCCGGCTCCCTGACCACCCACCAGTATCAGCATATACTCAAACTTCGTCCCTGGGCGAAACACTCTTGAAATAGCCCCCAACAAAAGAACTTTCATTGCTTCGTAGGTATAGACATTCCTATCCGCTCCAAGAAAGTGATACAGCACATCTTTGATACGCTCTTTTTTGTCCCACACTAAGGAATTGAGTTTTTCCTGAATCGGGTGATACTTGTTTTCCATAGCGACCACATTGATTGCCGATTTTATCTTTTTCTCCGTTGTCAGACTGTAATTCTCTTCAAGATACAGCATGATATGGTCTATGTCAGAATCAGTCAGCACAGGGCTTTCCCGATACCACCCCAGATCTTTTACAATGTCGTTCCGATCTGTCATCATGTTGTAACGAATAACACCCTTGAACTTCGGATCATTCTGCAATACTGTAACAACATTCCTAATGCACTGCTTCACAGCTCCTTTGTCTGTTGTGAT
>JAEDDX010000100.1 GCA_016293615.1 Acetatifactor sp. | reverse complement strand
AGGAGAATAGCAATGGCGAATTTTACAAGGAATGCAATAAAATCCTCCTTTTTGAAGCTATTAAATGAACGACCGCTTTCCAAAATCACTGTAAAAGACATTGTATCTGACTGCGGCGTCAATCGAAATACTTTTTATTACTATTTTGAAGATATCCCCAAGTTGATCGAGGATATCATAGTAGAGGATGCAGAGCGTATTATACAGGACTTCCCGTCCGTGGCTTTGATTGAGGATTGCTTAAATGCCATGATCGATTTTGCTCTGAAGCATAAGCGTGCTGTATTACATATCTACAACTCTATCAACCGGGACATCTATGAGCAGTACCTTTGGAGAATATGCGAACACACGGTAGAAAAGTATGTTGATACTGTTATGGATGGAAGAAAAATTAACAAGACTGATGAGGATATCATTCGTCAGTATTTTGGCTGTGTGCTTTTCGGGATTGTATCCGGATGGCTGAATAAAGGGATGAAAGAGGATATACAGTTATCTTTTAAGCGTATCTATGAATTACAAAAAGGAGCTGTTGAAGAAATGATCCGCCGTTGCGAGGAAAGAAAATAAACAAGTCAGACATTTTCCTTTATCTGTCTGTTTTTCAGTCAATGAGTGCCCTGTGCCTGATTTTCAGGCACAGGGCATTTTAATGCCCGTATTCAGAAAAACAGGACGCGCTATAATACTATCAGAAAACGAATGAGGAGGTTTGCCCTATGAAAATGCGTTCTGTAACACCAATGCGGATTGCAAAAATCGGCTATATTGTGATGTCCGTTATGTTTTGCATTGCCGGCGCTTTGTTCATTGCACTGCCGGATATTTCAATAACTATGATTGGTATATCCATGGGGATTGCAATGATCGTATTCGGTATTGTAAAACTCGTTGGATATTTTTCAAGAGATTTGTTCCGACTGGCCTTTCAATTTGACCTGGAACTCGGCATATTGCTGCTTGTTTTGGGATTGATTGTTCTGATCCGACCGGATGATCTTATGACATTCATTTGCATTGCTCTTGGAATTTCCATTCTGACAGATGGGCTATTTAAGGCTCAAATTGCTTTAGATTCCAAGAGATTCGGTATCAAAAGCTGGTGGGTGATTCTCGCTTTGGCGGTTGTCGCAGGGACTATCGGAGTGTTTCTTATTTTTCGCTCCGCAAAGAGCGCTCAGTTCCTGACGGTACTGCTCGGCGTTTCAATTTTAGCCGAAGGAATCTTGAATCTCTATACGGTAATCAGTACAGTGCTTATTATTAAGCATCAGCAGCCTGATGTGATTGAAATTGAGTATTCTGAAACCAAGTGAAAGGATAGGTGATGATTTATGCGTTTTTCAAAAGCGGTCGTAAAGCACCGCATACTGATTCTGATTGTTGTCCTTGTATTGATGATACCGTCCGTACTCGGAATGGCGGGAACAAGGATCAACTATGATATGCTCGACTATTTGCCGGAGGATATGGAAACGGTAATTGGGCAGAATGAGCTTTTAGAAGATTTCGGAAAAGGGGCTTTTTCCTTTATCATCGTGGAGGATATGCCTGCTAAAGAGGTAGCGGCTCTGAAAGAGAAAATCGAACAGGTTGATCATGTAGAAACGGTTCTTTGGTATGATTCTATAGCCGATCTTTCTATTCCGATGGAACTTTTGCCGGATAAAATCTATAACGAATTTAACACAGAGAACGCCACAATGATGGCAGTATTCTTTGATACCTCTACATCCTCAGACATTACCATGGATGCGATTCGGGAGATTCGCCAGATTGCTGGGAAACAGTGTTTTGTCTCAGGTATGTCGGCGCTTGTGACTGATCTGAAAGATTTGTGTGAAAAGGAAGAACCGATTTATGTCGGGATTGCTGTGCTGCTCGCCTGTGTAGCCATGCTGGTGTTCCTTGATAGCTGGCTGGTTCCGTTTGTGTTTCTTGCCAGTATCGGTATGATGATTTTGCTCAATCTCGGAACGAACTATTTTATGGGCGAAATCTCTTATATCACAAAGGCGCTTTCGGCTGTTTTACAGCTTGCCGTTACCATGGATTATTCCATCTTCCTTTGGCATAGCTACAACGAGCAGCGAACACGGTGCGACGACAACAAAGCGGCTATGGCTGTTGCCATTAAAGAAACACTGGCCTCTGTAGTTGGCAGTTCCATTACAACGGTTGCCGGGTTTATTGCGCTTTGCTTCATGTCCTTTACGATGGGGCGCGACCTTGGTATCGTTATGGCGAAGGGTGTGTTGCTTGGCGTCCTGGGCTGTGTGACCGTTCTTCCGGCATTGATTCTTGTGTTCGATAAACCCTTGCAAAAAACCAAGCATAAATCTCTCATTCCCAACATGGGCGGTTTTGCCAAAGGCGTTGTTCGCATATTCCCCGTGTTCATTGTAATCTTTGCTTTGCTGATCCCGCCGGCCTATTACGGATACAGTAAAACAAATGATGAAGTTTATTATGACATGGGACAGTGCCTGCCGGAGGATATGGAATATGTAATCGCCAACAGTAAGCTGTCAGAGGATTTTGACATCGCATCGACCCATATGCTGTTGGTGGATGCAAATCTCCCCGCAAAATCCGTTCGCTCCATGATGAAAGAAATGGAGCAGGTAGACGGCGTGAAGTATGTTCTTGGGCTGGAATCCGTGATTGGCTCCCGTATACCGGAGGAAATTTTGCCGGAATCCATTACAAGTATTCTGAAAAATGATAAGTGGGAACTGCTGCTGATCAACTCTGAATATAAAGTGGCAAGCGACGCGGTTAACGATCAAATTAGCGATCTGAATACAATCCTGAAAAAATACGATGAAAGCGGTATGCTGATTGGCGAAGCGCCCTGCATGAAAGACATGATTGAAACAACCTCTCATGATTTTCAAGTTGTCAATGCCATTTCCATCCTTGCAATTTTCATCATCATAGCTTTGGTGGAGAAAAGCTTGTCTTTGCCGTTTATTTTGATCTCTGTAATAGAGGTTGCAATCTTTATTAACCTTGGATTACCTCACTATTTGGGTCAGAGCCTTCCGTTTATCGCCCCCATCTGTATCAGCACGATTCAGCTTGGTGCAACCGTAGACTACGCAATTTTAATGACGACTCGGTACAAAGCGGAGCGAATACGAGGGAATGGCAAGAAGGATGCTGTATGGACGGCGCTTTCCACCTCGATTCCGTCCATTATCGTATCGGGTATGGGACTATTTGCTGCAACTTTTGGAGTTGCGATTTATTCTGACATTGATATCATCGGTTCCATGTGTATGCTGATGGCAAGAGGCGCCATTGTCAGTATGCTTGCAGTTATCTTTATTCTACCGGCGCTTCTGCTCCTGTGTGATAAGATCATCTGCGCAACTACTTGGGGTATGAGAAAGAAAACTTATTTTACGGACGATTCCGGTCATGCCGAAACGCCGATCAACTCAGAAAAATTGGAGGTACTTACGAAATGAAAAGGTCTATGATAAAGCCGATTGCAATCTGTCTTTGCATGATACTTCTTGTTAGTTCCAGCGTTGCAGCATTTGCACTGACAAACGAAAAAAAGGAAGAAGCTGAACAACCGCAGACTATGTCAACTGGCAATACTGCGGAGGAACAGAGCAATTCTAAGGATGAAACAGTATATGTCATAGCCGGAGCAAACGGCTCGGTACAAAAAATCATTGTCAGTGACTGGATTAAAAACACGCTTGGCAGTAACACGATCCGTGATAAGAGCGAACTGACGGATGTAGAAAATGTCAAGAGTGATGAAAGGTATACGCTTGGCAGCGATAATACTCGTGTCTGGGACGCACAAGGCAATGATATTTACTATCAGGGCAATATCGAAAAGGAACTGCCTGTTGGACTGTCCGTTACATACAAGTTGGACGGTAAAACAGTATCTCCTGCAGAATTGGCTGGGAAAAGCGGTAAGGTGACGATCCGTTTTGACTATACGAATCAACAATACGAGTATGTTGAGATTGATGGGCAAAAGGAAAAAATCTACGTGCCTTTTGCAATGCTTACGGGTATCCTGCTGGACAATGATGTTTTCACAAATGTTGAGATCACCAACGGGAAGCTCATTAACGATGGCAGCCGCACTGCCGTGATTGGTATCGCTTTCCCCGGACTTCAGGATAACCTTGCGATTTCTCCTGAGAAGCTGGAAATTCCCGATTATGTGGAGATTACTGCCAATGCAAAAAACTTTAAGCTTGGTATGACAATCACTCTGGCAACCAATGAGTTGATTAACGAGATGGATGCGGATCATCTCGACTCGATCAGTGATCTGAGCGGTTCGCTTGGTGAAATGACAGATGCCATGGAACAGTTAATGGACGGTTCCTCCCAACTTTACGATGGGCTTTCCACACTACTTGAAAAATCCGGAGAGTTGGTGGAAGGCATTGATAAATTGACCGCTGGCGCAGAAGCCTTAAAAACCGGCGCAGGTGATCTGGATACCGGTGCGGCCAAACTACAATCTGGTGCAGCACAATTATCCGAGGGATTAAAAACGCTCGCGTCCAATAATGATTCGCTGAATGGAGGCGCTAAACAGGTATTTGAGACGCTGCTTTCTGCCGCCAATACTCAGCTTGTCGCTGCGGGATTAGATGTACCGGCATTAACGATAAGCAACTATGCCGATGTGTTGACTGGTGTGATCGCTTCTCTGGATGAAAATGCGGTCTACGAAAAGGCGCTTGCGGCAGTTACAGCGGTAGTCGAGGCACAACGCCCTTATATAGAGGGGCAAGTAACGGCAGCGATCCGTGTAGAAGTAACTGCACAGGTAACGACTGCTGTAAGAGAACAGGTCACAATACAGGTGACAGAAGCAATTCATCAAACCATAACAGAACAAGTCATTTATGCTGCAACAGGAATGGATCAGGCAAACTACGACGCTGCGATCGCTGCCGGTATGATTGATGAAGAAACCCAAGCTGCGATCAATGCCGCAATTGCTGAACAAATGCAAAGTGAGTCGATTTTTCAGACGATTGAAGATAACACAACAGAACAGATGGCGTCAGAATCTGTTCAGGCGATGATCTCCGCAAACGTAGATGAGCAAATGCAGAGCGATACGATAAAGGAAATGATTGCGGCCAATACGGAATTGCAGGTACAAAAAGCGATTTCTGACAATATGGCTTCTGACGAAGTGCAAGCGCAGTTGGCTGCCGCCTCGGAAGGTGCAAAATCCGTGATTTCACTCAAAACATCGCTGGATAGCTATAACACCTTCTATCTCGGACTTCAATCTTATACGGCTGGTGTTTCTCAGGCTGCTGCAGGCGCAGGAGAATTAAAAGCCGGTACAGATGATCTGAAAAGCGGAACAAGCAAGCTATATGCCGGAGCCACTGAACTATACGACGGAATTCTTACTCTGAAAAACGGTACCCCCGCTCTTGTGGATGGTATTACACAGCTTCGGGACGGAGCAATGCAGCTTTCCGACGGTCTAAAGGAATTCAATGAGCAAGGCGTACAGAAACTTGTGGATGCAGTTGACGGCGATCTGACGGGACTTACCACGAGACTGCGGGCAACCATAGACGTGTCGAAAAATTACCGCTCTTTCTCAGGTATTGACGATAATATGGACGGTCAGGTAAAGTACATTTATAGAACTGACGCCATTGAATCGTAAGAGACATAAACTTTGCTCGTACTCGCTGGAAGATAATCTTAAAAAACTGCATGAAAAGATTGATACTTCCGACGCTTTGTGGTATGGTCAGGATGAAAAGTAGATGTTAAACAAAGCAGCCACTACGGACTTAATTGATCTTTAGCGGCTGCTTTTTACTTGAGGAGTACAATATGGGTTTGATTGCAACATATTTTTTATGGTTTGGGGAATACAGCTTTTCAGGCTA
>JAEDDX010000037.1 GCA_016293615.1 Acetatifactor sp. | reverse complement strand
ACTCTCTATTAATTTTCTCTTAGTCAACTGACAAAAACTTTACTCTATAATTATTTTATTTTTTGTATTTTTAGGATTATTCATTCCACTTCATATAAAATAATTAGAATATTCCAAAATACAAGAGCCAGCTGATGTTATCAATCACAGCTGGCTCTAATGCTTACTATTCAGTTTACTTCAATTGACCTTAACATCAAAATGGTGAATCTCGCCCTTGCGTCTTCAAATTAATCTACATGGATTACTTCACCTTCTGTGAGAGCAATTCCGATTAATTTAAAGACCGAACATTTCTGTGGTGGGTGTCCTTATGTTGAGATATAAGAAAATATTGCAAAGCATCTCCACAGTTATTATATTATTGTCTAGAGTTAAAAGATATATCTTTAGACCAGATTGCCTCTGTTTCTTCCAATAAACAAATATCATCATGTATATCTGATGTAACCAATATGTCACTGTCTATTTTTTCTTTCAAATAAATGCAAAAATTTATAATTTCCTTGTATTTATCAATAGTAGCTTCTTCCTTCTCTATCTCAAATATTATTAATTGTATATATTGAAATTCATCATGAATAATATTTGAATTATAAACATTATATGGTGGTTTCTTTTCACTTATAAACGATATTGATACTTTATTATTACTTATTCCCTCATATGTTACACATTTTTCATTGTTTTTTCTGACAATATCGCTTTTAGGTGAAAAAAAATCTACAAGAAACTCTTCTAACAAATCTTCATTAATACATTTTCTTTTTATTCTTCCATAGACACATATTGACATTTTCCTGACCTCCTAGGGATATATTGACTGTACGCTTCCATTCTGTACTACTATAACTTCTTTCAATCCGATTTCTTCCCGATGCTGATACAGCCATATCTGGTACTCCCAGTCCTGTTCGGTCCATCCGTTGGTGTCCGCATCGGCACAGACTGCATCTATCGTCTCCTGACTGTACTTTGCCACCATCTGTGCCTTCAGTTCTTCTGCAGTAGGAGTTGCCGGCTCTTCCGGAGTATTAAGATCTGCTGCTCCTCCACCCGCACCGCCTTCTTCTGCAGGAATCACCTTTGCTTCCACCGGGTGATCGCCGGCCAGCCATGCACATCATTCGCTACTTTAAGAAGGACTCGGGAATCACACCGCACAAATATATCGCCACGATGAAAGTCAATCTGGCCATTGCCTACATGCGTGAAGGCAAAAGCAGGACCGAGATCGCAGATCAGCTTGGTTTCGAATCCCTTTTTTGCTTTCTCCTACTTCTTCCATCACGAGACGAAGACGACGCTGTCCTCTTAAGCCGGAATCATCGGCCCCTTATGGTAATATGTGACCTGCTGCCAGATACAGCCGGTACCACTCCTGTCTGGGCAGCCGGATGTCACTGCCTGCAATGATCTCTTTGAGCCGCTGCTCGTCGGTGGTGCCTGCCACGACCTGCATCTGTGCCGGGTGCGCAGTAATCCATGCGGTGGCAATGGCAGTCGGGGTCGTCTGATACTTCCCGGCAAGCTCCTCCAGAACACGGTTCAGTTCCGCGTATGCGGCATTCCCGAGAAAGCAGCCCTTCCACTCCGGCATCTGGAAAGGGGACCAGGCCTGAATGGTCATGTCATGCAGGCGGGCGTAGTCCAGAACGCTTCCGTCTCTGTCAATCGCTCCGTCGGAGGTCATATTGACTTCCAGCCCGTTCGCCACCATGTTGGAGACGGGGAGGCTGAACTGCAGCTGGTTGACCGCAAGCTCCTGTTTCACATATTTTTTCAAAAGGTCGATCTGCATCGGCTTGTGATTGGACACGCCAAAACAGCGCACCTTGCCGGACTGTTCCAGCAGATCAAACGCCTCTGCCACCTCCTGCGGCTCCACCAGGGCGTCAGGGCGATGCAGAAGCAGAATGTCGAGATAGTCCGTCCGTAACCTCTGTAAGATTCCGTCAACCGCCTTCAGAATATACTCTTTGGACAGGTTATAGTTCAAAACGGCGGACTTTGTGTCAATGCCGCATTTGGATTGAAGTATCATATCCTCGCGCCTCAGGGTTGCGTCCGTCGACCATGCGCGTCCGAACACTTCCTCACTCATTCCGCCGCCGTAAATATCGGCGTGGTCAAAGAAATTTGCCCCCTGCTCCAAGGCTGTATGAATAAAGTGGTTCATACGGCTGTCGCTCATATCGGAGAATCTCATGCATCCGGCCACGATTGCCGGCACCTGAATGCCTGTATTTCCTAATTTTACTGTTTCATAGCGTTATCCTGTTATGTTTGTTTTGTGATTTGATTTTGTTGCTTTGTTACATTCTTTTGTCTTTCTTGTTGCCGGGAAACTCTTGGCTCGCATATCCTGCGTTTCTCATCGCGCAGTCTGTCCCTGCAGAACCTGTCCTGCATTATTTGTCGGTCTTTAGAGACTTCATCAGGCCGTTATACAAAGTGTCGATCAGATTAGCGGCTTCCGATTTCTCGCCCTTGAGCAGACTCATGGCTGCCTTTTTGGTATCGGAGTCTGCCTGCCTGTAAAGCTCCACCAGCTTCTTCTCGGATGCTGTCACTTTCATGCTCGTACCGGCGGCGGAAGCCTTTGTCGAAGATTTCTTTGCCTCCTTTGTCTTATCTGAAATGTTGCCCTGACAGGCTGAGCTTTTGAAAAAAGCCCACATATCTGCACGGGACAGATACATGGGCTCATGGTCTCTTTGCCGCAGGGACGCCAAGCTTGTTTCGCCCTGTTCTGATTTACATGGCAGCCTTGATTGCCGCAAGCAGCTCCTCATAGGTCTCATAAGCAGGAAGCTCCGGATGGTCTGCCTTGATCTGCTCCGTGCTCCTGAAGAGGAAGCCTGCCTTGCTCGCCTGAATCATGCCCAGGTCATTGTGGCTGTCACCGCTTGCTATGGTCTCATAGCCGATGGACTGCAGTGCCTTCACGGTCGTCAGCTTCGACTGCTCACAGCGCATCCTGAAGCCTGTGATCTCTCCATCCTCTGCCACCTCAAGAGAGTTGCAGAAAATCGTGGGCCAGCCCAGCTTCTTCATCAGCGGAGTGGCGAACTGCGTGAAGGTATCGCTGATGATGATCACCTGTGTCAGGCTTCTGAGTTCATCCAGAAACTCTCTGGCACCGGGCATCGGGTCGATCTTCGCAATGGTCTCCTGAATCTCCTTCAGTCCGAGTCCATGCTCCTTCAAGATACCGATTCTCCACTTCATCAGCTTATCGTAATCGGGCTCGTCACGTGTTGTCCTCTTTAACTCCGGAATACCGCTTGCCTCAGCAAACGCGATCCAGATCTCGGGAACCAGTACGCCCTCTAAATCCAAACAAACTATATTCATCTTCTTCACTTCCTACCCTTTCTCATGGAACGATTTTAGAATGACCTTTTGAATGACCTTCGCCTCAGGCTGATGTCACGCTCTGCCTGCAAGTGCGGAAGCAATATCCTCTCTCATGGCAATGACTGCTGCTCTGGAGGCATCTGCATATCCCTGCTCACCGAAGGAAGCATACTGCTCCTGCTGGTATGCTGCGATGATTCCTCTGGAGGAATTGATGATCGCGCCCAGACCGTCCTCGTTGAAGAAGTGGACAAGGTCAGCTCCCTTACCGCCCTGCGCGCCGTAACCGGGCACCAGGATGAAGGTGTTCGGCATGACTTTTCTCAAAATTTTACCCTGCTCAGGATAGGTCGCGCCGACCACGGCACCGACATAGCTGTAATTGCCGCTCTCAGGCATGCACTCCGCGCCCCATGCGGCAACCTTCCCGCCGACATGTTCATACAGGGGCTTGCCGTCGATGATTCTGTCCTGAAACTCTCCGCTGGAGGGATTGGAGGTCTTCACCAAGACGAAGATACCCTTCTTCTCCTCTGCGCAAACCTTGGTGAAGGGCTTGATACCGTCGGAGCCAAGGTAGGGGTTGACGGTGGCAAAATCCTCGTCGAAGCCGGCGAAGGAACTGCTTCCCACCATCACACGGCCAAGGTGTGCCACTGCATATGCCTCGGAAGTGGAACCGATATCACCGCGCTTGACATCGCCGATGACAACCAGATCCTTCGACTTGCAGTAGTCAACTGTTTTCTTGAACGCGATCATGCCGGGAATCCCGAACTGCTCGTACATTGCAACCTGCGGTTTTACGGCAGGAATCAGATCATAGATCGCATCGATGATGCCCTTGTTGTACTGCCAGATTGCCTCGGCAGCGCCTTCTAAGGTCTCGCCGTACTCTGCAAACGCCGCCTTTTTGATGTATTCGGGTACGAATTTCATCATGGGATCCAGACCCACTACGATGGGCGCGTTGGTCGCCTGAATTTTGGAAATCAGTTTGTTGATCATGTTAATTTTATATCCTTTCTGGAATCTCCGGCGACGGATCACCCTATCTGGTAGACAGGAAGCCGTATTCTCTCCTGGCCTGTTCATCGTCCGGATAATTCTTCACATAGTTATTCATCAGGGCTCGTGCCTGCTGGAATTCGCCGAGATGCTCATACGCAATGATTTCGTTAAAAGAAAGGGTCTGCAGCATCTCGCTCTGTCCGAGCTTCATACCTGCCTGAAACGCCTCAAGCGCTTTGCGGTATTCGCCCTTCATCATCTCACACAGCCCCAGCTGATTGTACACTTCAGCGTTGCCGTCATACTTGGAAAGATAGTTGTTATATACGCTGGCGGCATAGTTATAATCGCCGGTCGCCTCATAGGATCGTCCGAGATACAGATAGCTCTTCACGCCTCCCTTTTCCCGCGCTTCCTCCAGGGCGAGGTACGCCTTCTGGTACTCGCCGAGATAGTAGTAGATGCGGCCGATGACATAATTGTCCATCTGCTTGTCCCCGGATGCCAGCGCCGTTCTTAAGTACTCCTGTCCGGCCTCCTTGTACCCGAAGTGTGCAAGCACCTCGTAGATCTCAATCAGACGGTCATAGTTCTTCGGTTCCAGAGAGATGACCTGCTCGAAGTCCTCGATCGCGCCGGTAAAATTCCCCAGATTCATGCGTGCATTACCGCGCAGGAAATGGGCGTCGGCCTCACCGGAGCGAAGCGCAAGGATCGCATCATACCTCTCCTGCGCCTCGGCATACCGCCCAAGCTTCGTATAGGCAGCCGCGAGGTAAAAGTTGGTGTCAAAATCAAAATCCTGAAGGATACCGTTGCTCGTTCTCAGTGCATTCTGAAAGCATTCGACCGCCTTATCATACTCGGTCAGACCCATGTAGGCAATGCCTCTGCACCGTTCCACCTGCCTGGCGTTCTCGCCGGCTTCCATCGCCTTGTCCAGCTCTGCAAGCGCCCCGTCAAAGTCCAGTTCCTGAATCATGGCAGACGCCTTCGCCGTCAGCTCCGGTACACTGCCGCAGCCCGAAAGCATTCCCGCCACAAGCAACATGGCTGTCGGGCATATGAGTTTTCTTATGAACTTCTTACTTCGCATTCGTTTATCCTCTATGTCCGTCAGTCCGTGTCAAAAAACTACTCTACATCGGAAGTACAATGTGCGCACTTGGTTGCATCGATGGGAATCTCGCTCTTACAGTAAGGGCACACCTTGGTAGTGGGAGCTGCGGGTGCGGGCTCCTCTTCCTTCTTCTTACCAAGCTCCGCAAGCTTATTGACCAGTTTGACGAGCATGAAGATCACCAGAGCCGTGATCAGAAAATTGAGGATCGCGGTAATAAAGTTACCGTATGCGAGCACTGCCTCTCCTGCCTCCTGTGCCTCCGCGATGGTAGCGTAGGTGGTTCCTCTGTTGGTCAGCTGTACATACAGATTGCTGAAATCGGTACCGCCAAAGATCCCCAGGATAGGTGTCAGGATATCCTTATTTAAGGAGGTCACGATTGCCGTGAACGCTCCGCCGACGATCACGCCGACTGCCATATCCATGACATTGCCTCTTAAGATAAACTTCTTAAACTCTGCTACAAAACCTTTTTCTTTGCTCATGTGTCTTTTCCTTTCTGCTGTGGTATTGCATCCCTGTCCAAAACAAAGAATCCCTTGCGCGCCGGACGCGGCATGCGAAGCATGAGATACCGTCCCGCACGCGACCTTCCTTCGGGGCAAAACGATATCCGTTTCCTGTCTGTATCTTATCATAAAAAGCAGAGGTTCACAAGAGATTTTCATTGCCCGGGGAAAAAGATTGCGATATACTTTAGTTACTCATAAAAGACTGCATAAGGCAAAAGAAGAGGTAAACGAAATGACAAAAAAAGAGATAGCGGAGATCAAAAAGCTCCTCTCCCCGAGAAACTGTTCCATCACCCGCATCTGCGGCTGTTATGTGGACGGCGAGAAGAATAAAAAGGCCCGGTTCGGGCAGCCCTTCCTGGCGCTCCCCGAGGAAGAAATGTTCAAGTATTTCGAGATTTTCAAAAAGGGACTGTCCGGTTCCATCGGGAAAAATCTGATGACGCTGGAGTTTCCCCTGCAAAGCGAACAGGCCGGCGGCACGCAGGAGTTTCTGCTTCGGTTAAGGGACAGCAAGCTCAGGGATGACGCCCTGTTGGACGAGTTTTATGACAAGATCATTGCGAACTATGAGTTCGTCGGCAACTTCCTGATTCTTGTCATCCATGATGTGTATGATGTTCCCGTAAGAACCACGGACGGTATCGAGATGGAGGATGCTTCCGACGAAATCTACGAATACATCCTCGCGTGTATCTGCCCCGTGGAGCTTTCCAAGCCGGGACTCTCCTACAATGCGGAGGAAAACACCTTCCAGAACCGTATCCGCGACTGGGTGGTCGGTCTGCCCTACACGGGCATCCTGTTCCCTGCCTTCACGGACCGAAGCAGCGACATCCACAGTGCACTCTATTATTCCAAGGATCCCGAAGAATTGAAGGAGGGCTTCGTCTCTGAGCTTTTGGGCTGTCCTCTCCCGCTCTCCGCCGGCGGCCAGAAGGAGACCTTCCAGACCATCATCGAGGATATTTTAGGAGACGAATGTGACATCGAAGCCGTGAAGTCCATTCACGAGAAGCTTTCCGAGATGACAGAGGCGGCTAAGGAGAATCCGGAACCTCTGATTCTGGACAAGGGCGAGATGAAAACCATCTTAGCCGACAGCGGCGTCTCCAATGAAAAGCTCGCCGCCTTCGATGAGCAGTTCGATGAGACTGCCGGCGAGGACACCGCCCTGATCGCCTCCAATGTCATAAACACCAGATCCTTCGAGGTCAAGACGCCGGATGTGGTCATCAAGGTCAACCCTGAGAGAACCGACCTGTTGGAGACTCGGACCATCGACGGGCTTGCATGTCTGGTCATCAGGCTGGACGGCGATGTCAGTGTCAACGGCATCAGTGTCAGACCCATGCGCGAACAGGGCAGCGAAGAAAATGACGAAGAATAGACAAAAGGCCAAAAAACAGGCAGGAAAATACATTTACTTTCCAATCACGCCATGCAATAATCAGTTTAGTTAATCAGTTCATAATCTATCAATTCATTTTTAAGGGGGTACTTATGT
Organism: Acetatifactor sp.; assembly: GCA_016293615.1. Classification (GTDB taxonomy): domain Bacteria; phylum Bacillota; class Clostridia; order Lachnospirales; family Lachnospiraceae; genus Acetatifactor. The sequence goes on along the minus strand of JAEDDX010000037.1, from coordinate 19,507 downwards.
ACAGAAAAATCTACATTGACCAGTGCGGTTATCTGCCTTCCATGACCAAGAAGGTAACCGTCTGCAGCGACAAACCCATCGGCTTCAATGTCATGACCAGCGACGGAAGATGCGTCTATGTCGGTCAGGCCGACCGGCGTGTGGAAAATGCAGCCGCGAAGGAAGTCGACTATATCGGAGACTTCTCTGCCGTTACCGCACCCGGACTCTACTACATTATGACGCACGACCACTGCGAATCCGAGACCTTCTGTATCGGCGAGGATACTTACCGGGATGTCTTCCAGAAATCCACCGCATTCTTCTATCTGCAGCGCTGCGGTCACGATATTCCCGAAAGTGCCGGCGGACTCTATGCTCACTGTGCCTGCCATACCGGAATCGCTGTTGCCTATGACGGTACGGAGTCCCGTGATGTCACGGGCGGTTGGCATGATGCCGGAGATTACGGCCGTTATGTCGGCCCCGGCGCAATGGCAGTTGCCCAGATGCTCTACGCCTATGAAAGAAACGAAGCGCTCTGCAGCTCCTATGAATCCCCCGAGAAAACTGCTTCTCCCTTCCCCGCTTTCCTGGAAGAGATGAAGTATGAGCTTGACTGGATGATGAAAATGCAGCGTGCGGACGGCGCACTCTATCACAAGGCTACCTGCAACAGTTTCTGCGGTTTTATCATGCCTGAGGACGAGAAGGAACAGATGGTCTTAAGCCCTGTTTCCGTAACCGCCACCGGTGACTTTGCCGCTGTCTGCGCAATGGCAGTCCGCTTCTACGAGAAGTATGACGCCGACTATGCGAAGAAGCTTGCGGACGCTTCCGTAAAGGCGTACGAGGCAATGAAACAGATGGAGCTTCCCGGCGGATTTAAGAATCCTCCCGAGATTACCACCGGTGAATATGGAGACCCCATCGATACGGATGAGCGCTACTGGGCCGCAGCCGAGCTTTACAAGGCGTTCGGCAAAGAAGAATACAAGAATGATTTTGAGGCAATCGCCAAAGAAAAGATCTACCAGGGCTACGGCTGGAGCGATATGGGAAGCTACGGCAACCTCGCATACCTCTCCACCTCCTATCCCGTGGATGAGACTGTCAAGGCTTCCGTCATTGCGGCAATGCTCGCAAGCGCAGACCGTCATCTGGCCGCTGCGGAGACTGACGGTTATGCCACGGCAATGACCGCCAGATCTTATGTATGGGGAAGCAACCTCTCCGTTGCCAACAACGGCCTTCAGCTGTATGATGCCTGGAAGCTGACAGGTGACAGGAAGTACTACGATGCAGCCTGCGCACAGATTCACTATCTCCTCGGCAGAAACCCGATGGGACTGTGCTATGTCACCGGCTGCGGCACCAACGCCATCAAACATCCTCATCACAGACCCTCCGGCTGCAGAGGCAAGGCAATGCCCGGTATGCTCTCCGGCGGTCCCTGCGACTGGCTCGCGGATGAAGCTGCCAAGGATCTTCTGACGAAGGACACCGCTCCCGCAAAGTGTCTCGTCGATATGACCGGCAGTTACTCCACCAACGAAGTGACCATCTACTGGAACTCAGCGTTCCTGCAGCTGCTCGCATCTGTGATTTCATCCAACAACTAATGATTGTGAGGACAAAGACATGATTGCAAAGAATCCCCCCATGGGCTGGAACAGCTGGGACTGCTACGGCGCCGCTGTCACAGAAGCCCAGGTGAGAGCCAACGCCCAATACATGGCAGACCACCTGAAAGAATACGGCTGGGAATATGTTGTCGTGGACATTCAGTGGTATCAGCCTACCGCGGGCTCTCATGAATATGAACCCTTCTCCACTCTCTGTATGGATGAGTACGGACGGCTCCTTCCCGCTGTGAACCGTTTCCCTTCCGCCGCCGACGGCAAGGGGTTCGCACCTTTGGCGGAATATGTACACGGTCTTGGGCTGAAGTTCGGCATCCACATCATGCGCGGCATGCCCAGAATGGCTGCGCATCGGAATCTGCCGATTTTCGGGAGTGATTTTACCGCCAAGGATGTGGCAAACCCCAACTCCATCTGCTGCTGGAATCCCGACATGTACGGCTTAAAGTGTGAGCAGAATGAAGCAGGCGCAAGAGCCTATTACGAGAGCATTTTCGCACTCTACGCCGAGTGGGGTGTCGACTTTGTCAAGGTGGACGATATCGCCAGAGAATATCCCCACTGTAAACGCGAGATCGAACTGATCAGCGAAGCCATCCGCGGCTGCGGCAGAGACATGGTGCTTAGCCTCTCTCCCGGACCCGCTCCCCTGGATCGCGCCGAACATCTGAAAACCTATGCCAACATGTGGCGTATCACGGACGATTTCTGGGACAACTGGAATCTTCTGCTCGCCATGTTTGAGCGCGCAGAAAAGTGGTGTACACATTCAGGTCCCGGCCACTGGCCCGATGCCGACATGCTTCCCGTCGGCGCACTGCGGCAGTGTACCAACCCGGATGACTGGACCCGCTTTACCGAGGATGAGCTCATTACCATGATGAGTCTCTGGTGTATGATGCGCTCTCCCCTGATTGCAGGCGGTGATCTGCCCAAGAACGATGCTTTCACCCTGCAGCTTCTGACCAACAGAGATGTTCTCGAGATCGAGACTGCCACCCACTGTGCGCATCAGTTGTACCGCACGGAGGACGAGATTGCCTGGATCGCTCCCCGTCTCGACCAAAAGGGCTGCTATATTGCACTGTTTAATATTTCCGAGAAAAAACAATCCTTCCACTTCCCTCTGGAAACTTACGGTCTCGGCGCTACCAATCACGCCAAAGAACTCTGGTCCGGCAAGACTGCCAGAGTCAATTATCCGGAAGGCAAGGTGCTCAAGGCTTCTGTCCCGAAGCACGGCGCCGTCATCTTCAGAGTATTCTAGAAATACAAAAGAACACCGCTCCCCGTCAGACAGGGAACGGTGTTTTTCATTTTCATTCACGCAGACCGCTTCGGTCACTGCATACCGCTTAAGAGTGCTTTTCTTTCTTCTTCCTCCATACACCCTCGACGATTACAAACACATCATAGAGAATGGTCGGAATGACATTGATACCGATCTGAATCAGGTCCATACGGTTAAAATACTGCATGCCCGACAGGTATTCATTCCAATTCATAATATCCCATCTGTCCATAAAAAGGTTCAGCTGGTCGAATTCATAATACTCAAAGGCGGCGGAGACCACAGATACCACAATGGTCACAACAGCGAGCCAGTATCCCGGTTTTCCGCTGTCGGTCACCTTTGACAGCAGAATATTACCGCCCAGAAGGATCCCGATGGAAGCGACGATACCCATTGCCATGACCGCTCCGACCCAGTCAAACTTCACATATAAAAGCCACTTCTCCAGCAGTCCAAACCCAAAGTAAGCCAGAAGCTGCAGCCCCAATGTACCTGCGATCACAAGCGCTGCTTTCAGCCACGCTCCGGCATCCCGCTTCTTACTGCAGCCGGTCAGCATACTGACCAGCAGGAATACTGCCATGATTCCGAAATGTATGATGATCACACGAAGCATATGTCTTTCTCTCCATTCACTTTTTTGCAGCAAAAGCAGTACCGCGGTATCAGTCGTCGATACTGCCTGTTGATCGCAGCTTTATTCAAATCTCCAGGACTTGAGTTCATAACCGCTTCCCGCGAATACGAAGAACAAATCATGGGCTCCTGTTACCTCACGGTCCAGAGTCACTCTGCACTTGACGTAACCGTCTGCCGTCGTCTCAGCGTTGTCTTCGCTGACGGGAAGTACACCGAGCACATCGCCGAACATGGAATCCACACGAATCTGGATGGCGCAGAGTGCATCGCTCTTCTCGGTAATGCGGGCCGTAACCTCCAGGATCTTGGCGCCGTTTGCCCCAAAGTCCACGCCCTGAACCTTCAAAAAGTCACCGCTGTCGATTGCGCTAAGCAGCATGCTTCCTGCGGCGCCGTCCGGCTCTGCCACGGTGTCCAGGCCGCCCTGAACAGCGATCATAACCGCACTGTTCTCAGCGTATGCATCTACGAGTTTGAGCTGCTCTCTTCCGGACAGGCTCTGCTTGATCTTGCCGATGGTGCCATCCTCAGCGATGGTGAATTCATTGATGTTGGTACTTCTGTAGCCCTTTTCAATGCCCATGTTCTTCTCAACGATCTTGGAGTGATAGGTCATGTACCATCTGCCTTGGAAACTGAAGACACAGTGATGATTGTTGCTGTACAGGCCGATCCACTTTCCGGGATTGTCGAGGATGGTCTCCTTGTACTTGAAGGGTCCCATGGGGCTGTCACTCTCAAGCATTGCAATCTCCGCATTGTAGAAACCATACTTCTTCGTGCCCTCTTCATCTACCTGCCAGTTGGTGCAGTAGGTGTAGTAATACTTATTGCCGAATTTGTGAATGCCGGAATCCTCGAACAGGTAAGGGATATCGATCGTCACTGCCTCTCCCTTCACACTGATCATGTCCTCGCCAAGCTCCATCACACGACCCGTGCCGGGTGCGGAGATCTTATCCTGCGGCACGCCGCCGCCGAAGTAAATGTATGCTCTTCCGTCATCATCCACCAAAACAGCCGGGTCAAAAAGCCACAGTACATCCGCACAGTTGGGCGTATTTCTGGAGATCAGTTCCTTGCCGATGGGGTCAGTGAAAGGTCCCACGGGGCTGTCTGCGGTCAGCACGCCGATGCCGCCGCCGGAGTTTGCGAAATACAGGAAGAACTTCGGCTTGCCGTCGATCATCTTCCAGGCAGCCGCGGGCGCCCAGGAATTGCCTGCCCACTTGGCGGCGCCGTTCTTGCCGGCAACCTGAATGGAGCCGTGGTCTGTGAAGTTCACCATATCGTCCGTGGAAACCACATTGATGCTGCGAATCTGGCTGTAGGTATTCTCCTTGATCTCACCCTTTGCATCATACTCAAAGGCGTCAGCCGTCATGTAAATATAAAGTCTTCCGTCATACTCCATGGCGTAAGGGTCTGCGCCGAACCGCTGGGTCATGATGGGGTTGGTATCGTTTAATCCTTTATAACTCTTTGATTTGCTCATACTTTTGAAATAAGCCTCATAATCGATCTGCACTTCCGGCTCCTGTACCTCAGGCTCCCCGGCACTCTCCGAAGAAAGGCTCTCAACCTCCTGTATTGTTGAATTGCTGTTCTGTGGTGCATCGCCCTCTCCGCAGGCCGCCATGCTCATGCACAGGGCAAGCACCAAGGCAAAAAATTTTTTTCTTTGTTTCAATGTCCGCACCTCAGATCAGGCCTCATATGTAAAGGTCTTAAAGCATACGGATCTGTCACGGCTGTCGGTATCGGCAACGGCATACATACCGACGGTACAGCCTACGAAGCCTCCCGCAACCTCGGTGGACAGGGTACGCACATCCACATCATCCGCAAGGAATGCCGTTTCGTCCTGACCGGTGATCTCCACCGCGATGGAAAGTCCGGACACTTTGATGATAAGCTCGGGGCAGGCATACTTATCTGCTTCGAGTTCCACACTGCCGGCCACTGCGTCCACCAGCTTCTTGCAGACGATGACCTCAGCCACCAGCTTCTCTCCGGTCTTCTTCACCTGTGCGCGCACATGGTATTCATTGCTCTGCAGGAGCGCTATGCCTGCAGCCTGACCATCCTCCAGCTTCGTGGTTTCAAAGCTTGCTGCTGCCTTGAAATTGTGATGCTGCTGTCTGACGCAGAGATAGGAAGGGCTGTCGACATCCTTCAGGGTCAGGCTTCTGAGGGAAAGCTTCAATCCCTCCTCATCCAGCTGATACATGTCATCGCCGGGATTGCGAAGCATCAAAAACTCATCGCCAAGCTTCTTCATACCGGCAAAGGTATAGGTGCGGCTGCTTCCGGGAACACAGTTTGCGGAAGTATCAAATGTGGTATCTTCCGCGGGATTCCACTCGGGAAGGTTGATCTCGACTTCATCGGTCAAAATACCCACGCCGGGATTGACAACGGGCCAGTCATTCTCCCAGGTAACCTTTGCCAGGAAGGTCTCGCGGCCCATGGTGGTGTAACCCTCCAGGGGGCGAACCGCAAGCATTACCATGAACCATTCGCCTGCGGGCGTCCGGATCATATCCGCATGTCCGACATACTTGATGGGATATTTCTGTCCCAGATGTCTGTGGGTCAGAATCGGGTTGCAGTAGTTGTTCTCGTAAGGTCCGAACACATTCTTACTTCTGCAGACGCTCACGGCATGCTCGGGTCCGGTTCCGCCCTCGGCGTGCATGATGTAATAGTATCCGTCCTTCTTGTAGATGTGCGGTCCTTCGGGCCAGGGAACCTTCTTCATGGCACCGTTCCATACATTATGGACCTCACCTACCAGCTTCATGTTCTCAATGTCAACTTCCTGAATCCAGATATAATAGTCTCCGTTGTAGGAATACCCGGCAGGGTTGGGATGGGTACCGATATAGTAGCATTTTCCGTCATCATCGAAGAACAGGCTGGGGTCGATACCGTCAGCGCCCTCGAGATAATAAGGGTTCGACCAGGGACCTGCGGGATTCTTCGCAGTGACAATGTAGTTGCCGCCGTGGGACACATTGGTACAGATCACATAGTAGGTACCGTTGTAATATCTCATGGTAGGTGCAAACAGACCTGCGGAATGACCTGCATTCTGCAGAGGAAGCTGCTCCTGTCTGTGCATCGCGTTACCGATCTGCTCCCAGTGCACTAAGTCTCTGCTGTGCAGGATGGGAAGTCCGGGGAAATACGCAAATGTGGAGTTGATCAGGTAGTAATCTCCATCTACCGCGCAGATGGAAGGGTCCGGATAGAAGCCCGGCATAATAGGGTTCTTTGCAAAAACAGACATTTTTTATATCCTCCTATAAATTTTTACTCTTCTTTTGCAAATACATAGAAAGAAGGCTTGGGCTGATAGAATTCGTCAAACAAAAGAGGGCACTGGGGATATTTGCCGTCTGCGCCGCCGCCCACATCGGAACGGGTCTGCAGCCAGGACAGGTGGTCTGCCGTTCCCCAGAAGGTGATTCCGGTGATGTTAACGCCCTCTTCTTTATTCTTGGCCTTCAGCACCCAGTAGATCGTGCTGTATCTGGCAGCATTTTTCTTGAATTCCTCCTCGCGCTTCTCTTCGCTTCCGTCGTAGCTGTCGCGCGCCTTGATGTCAAGCTCGGTGATCTGTACATTTCCGACCACCTCCGCATAGCGCTTGATGGCAAGGTCGATCATGTTGAAGGAAGGGTTGGTACTGTCGTAATGTCCCTGCATGCCCATCGCAGTGATTCTGGTACCTACGCCGGGCTCGCCCTCCTCAGCCTTGATTGCTTCCAGAAGCTTTACGATGCCTTTCATCTTGCCCTCGACACATTCGTTGTAGTCATTGTAGTACAGCTCCAGCTCAGCCGGTGCGTACTTATTCGCATACTTGAACGCATTGATGATAAACTCATTGCTCTGATATACATGCCACCAGCTGGAGTTGCTGCCGTGGGTATCCTGGGACAGGGGCTCATTGGGGTTCTCGTTGTCGGAGCGATAGGTGTTGGTGCCGTCGCTGATTGCCTCGTTTACTACATCCCAGCCGTAGAACATATCCTTATACTTGCTGTCCTCGCCGACAAAATGTGTCAGCATGGTGCGGATATACCACTCCAGACGCTTGTTCATGGTATCCTTGTCGACATAATCCTTGTTCTTGTCATAATCCACATGGAAAAACCACTCGGGTGTCTGCGCATGCCACAAAAGCACATGCCCTCTGACCATGATCTTCTGGTCCGGATGCTCCTGGTTCCAGTCGTACAGCTTGTTTAACATTCTCTCGGCTCTGGAATAATCCATCTTCGGCACCAGGAAGGTCTCCCCATTTAACTCGGTCTCTTCCAGGCCGGGACAACGGCCGTTGCTGTAGCCGAACATTGCGTCGGGTTTCAATTCATTCCCGAGGGTGACGGCGTTAAAATGAGTCGTCACGATGTCCCATACATTCGGGTTCTCCAGGTCAAGTCCCGCCACCGCACAGCCCAAGCGGCAGCCCATGGTGTTCATCACCGCAGTCTTCAGAATCGGCACTTCCTCCTGATTCTGTTCCGTCTCTGCGGATGACTCTTCCTCACTGCTTTGGGTCTCGCTCTGAGACTCGCTTTCCTGCGCGGAGCTCTCCGCAAAGCTCTGGCTCTCCTGCGCGGATGCGCCTGCATCCGGCGCGGGCGTATCGCCCTGTCCGCACCCGGCAAGAAGCGATGCCGAAAGTACCGCTGCAAGGACGGTACCTGTCAATTTCCTATACCATTTTCTATGCATACTGTATCATCCTCCGATAGTATCATCTTATTGTCATTATATCGTATCCGGCACCCATTTTCCTAGTATTTTTTGCTTTTTCTCCCCCATCTTTTGCTTTTATTTCGCCTTTTTTCAAGTCTTGCGCCCGCTGTCCGCCGCGCGTCTCCTTCCGGCATACAAAAGCCCTGCATATCCTGCCGTCCGAAACCGCCTCTCACCGCGTCTCTCTCAATAATTTTGAATTTACTTTTTTCGCCTGAAATGGTAAAATAAGAATAACGAAAACCGTGTCAGTTTATTTGCACCGGGGTGAATCTTCGAAAGAAAGGAGCGCAGGAAAATGTCAGCGGTAAAGGATTCGTCATCCATTTCACAAAACAAGGCGGACTTCTACAGGGCCAACTCGGACATGGAGCGTGCGCGTATCCTGGTGGGCACCGGGCAGGAGCTGGTGCAGTATCGTCACGATGCCGACACCCGCATCTGGTACAATGACCTCCCGGCAGGCTACGAGCCCCACTGGCACTCTGCGCTTGAGATCATCGTTCCGGTCGAGAACTGGTATGATGTCACGGTACAGGGCACGACTTATCATGTCATGCCGGGTGATATTTTCATCGTTCCGCCCGGAGAGCTGCACTCCATCGTCGCCCCCGCAAGCGGCAGCCGCTTTATCTTCCTTTCCGACCTCTCCGCCTTCTCCAGGATCCACGGATTCGGCGGTATCCAGTCGATCCTTGCGACCCCGCTTCACATCACCAGAGCCGAGTACCCCGGCATCTACGACGATGTCTACCAGATTCTGGTCCAGATGCGGAACGAATACTTCAGCAAGAATGAGTTCGCCGAGCTGTCCATTCTGTCCCTGATGGCCGGCATGTTTGTCAAAATCGGCACGAACCACTTATACAGCATCAACATGTTCCCCAACATGCGCGTCTACAAGCAGAAGGAATATGTCGACAAGTTCACCTCCGTCATGGATTACATCGACGCCCACTATATGGACGAGCTCAATCTGGACGATATCGCAAGCTCCATCGGTTTCAGCAAGTATCACTTTTCCAGATTGTTCAAGCAGTATACCGGCTACACCTTCTGCGCCTATATCACCTACCGGCGCGTCAAGATTGCCGAGGAGCTTTTGGAGAAGCCGGAGCTTTCCATCACCGAGGTAGGCCTGCAGGCCGGCTTCCCCAGTATCTCCACCTTCAACCGGGTGTTCAAGCAGGCCAAGAACTGCACCCCCAGCGAATACCGTGAGAAGAACCATGTCTTCATCTCTTCCATACACAGTTAAAGCCACCGTCTTACATCAAAGACGATGGCTTTTTGATTGTCTCTTGTTGCGGAATCACTCTGTCATCTCGTATACAAAATCCTTGAAGCAGGCGGAACCGCCCGGCTTCTTGGAGGCGTAGACCGACAGTCCTGCGCGGCAGCCCGCGAAGTGATCCAGTCCGAAGTAAATCGGTATCGAACCGCCGATCTTTCTCCATTTCCCGCCCTCCATGGGCTCCCTGTAATAAAATGTGACAGTCTCGGCGCCCGGCTTAAAGTCCGCCTCCATGCGAATGCGCACGATCGGCGAGCGCAGACTGATCTTCTCCAGCATCTCTCCCGGCAGATAATCCGGCAGAGTGGTGTTTCTGTTCTTCTCACTGTCCTTTCGTTCCATCAAAACCAGGTGGTAGCGCCTCAGTTCACTGGTCACGGCCAGCATGCGATAACACCCAAGCAAAGCCGCCAGCCCTGCGAAATCTCCGTCGTTTAAATCAGAGGCGTCCACCGTTACTTCCACAAAAGCCGCGGGCGCAAACAGTCTCTGCGTCAGTGTATTGACTGCCTGGGTCATATTGGCACAGACCTTACCGGTCACGACCCGAAGACCTCCCTCCGGGTCAATGGACCAGAGCTCCGGAGAAGGCTCATGGTTCCACTGCCACTGCTTTCCTAAGGTACAGTGCCCATTCTCGTCGGTCTCGTATGCGAACGAATCCGAAGTATACAGAGGTTCGTATGCATAGTGCGGTCTGTTGTCCGTCGTTTCCACCACGCGCGGTGCTTTGCCTTTTCTGCCGAATACCGGCTGTCCGTTCTGAAAAGTTACCGGAACCAGCACCGGGCAGCGCCCCAGCGCGCCGCGGTCCTGCATCAGAACCGCATACCATGCCCCGTCATTGTCCTGCACAAGTCCGCCCTTCGCAATACCGCTGTTGAAAAACCCACCGTTGTCATCAAACACCGGTCCGCCCGTGAATTCCTCCTCGAGGCTCTTCGCCGTAAAGCAGTACTGTGTGCGCCGCGCCGTGCCATCCTTCGGCCACCTCACAACGAACAGGTAATAGGTGCCGTCAATCTTCTGGAAATGCGCGCCCTCGTAGGGAACCCACACATCACCCGAGTCCGTCAGAAGCTTTCGCGCAAACCCTCCGGGCTTCAGACCGCTCAGATCGGGAAGCATCTCCCGGATCCAGATTTCGTTGTGTCCAAAGATCAGATAGACTCTGTCGTCCTCGTCAAAGAAAAGACATCCGTGGTGAAAGTAGAAGTTCAGACAGGTCCCCTTCCAGGGACCTTCTATTTTGTTTGCGGTATAAAAATAGGTTTTGCAGGTCTCCTTCGCGGCAAAGCTCACATAGAACCTTCCGTTGTGGTACTGCAGGGAGCCGGCCCACATGCCGTATCCATAGTTGTTTCTCTCATTTTTCATGCGTGCTTCTTCGGTCCCCTCAAAGGTATCAAAGACGAAGCTCGCAATCTCCCAGTGCTTCAGGTCATAAGAGCGCAGAATCTCTGCTCCCGGCAGAAAATGCAGGGTGGAAGTCAGCATATAGTAGGTATCGCCGACCCGTATGACATCTGCATCCGGAAAATCCGCCCGAAGGATCGGATTGGTATTCTCTTTTTTGTTTCCCTCTGCTCTTTTCATGTTTCCCCTCAAAAAACTTGAAAATGTGCTACTCTTCAGGCTTGCTGATGACTACCTTGCCGTCGTGAAGTCCGATACACACCTTATTGTCTTTCAGATCCAGCCCCGCAAGCAGGTCAGCCGGAATCTGCAGGCGGCCTGCGCGGTCCAGGATGACATACTCATCCTGGGTATTCTCCTGTCTCCAGTCGATATTGCTCTCCTGCAGTCTGTCCGCATAGGCTTCCTTCAGCACACGTTCGCTGCTGATCTTACCGTCACGGATCGCTATCACACGCTTAACCTTCTTCGAAAGCGCCACGTCATGCGTAACGATCAGGATCGTCTGTCCGTTCTTATTCAGCTCGGAGAACACATCAAAAATATAGTTCGCCGTCCGCACATCGACACTACCGGTCGGCTCATCCGCAAGCAAAAGTTTGGGAGAATTCGCAAGCGCAATTGCAATCGCAACTCTCTGCTGCTCACCGCCGGACATCATGTTCATCTTGCTGTGCTTCTTGGAACTCATACCCACCATTTCCAGCAGAGTCAGGGCCTTCTCCTTTTTCTTCCTGGTGTCGGAAAGGCTCATGGGAAGCATCACATTTTCCAGCACGGTCAGATAAGGGAGCAGGTTTCGTCCGTTGTTCTGCCATACGAAGCCGACCGTGTCTCTCTTATAACGAACCAGCTCCTTCTCGGTCATCGTAAACAGGTTGCTGCCCGCAACAAACAAAGAGCCGGCACTGGGGCGGTCAAGCCCGCCGATCATGTTCAGGAAAGTGGATTTACCGCTTCCGCTGTTACCGATGATCGCGGTCAGCTCGCCCTCCTCAATCTTCAGATCCAGTCCCTGCAGGGCAAGTACCTCTGTCTGTTTTGTTTTATAAATTTTCACCAGGCCTTCCGCCTGTACCATTGTCTCCGGCATAGTTTACTCCTTATCGCCCAGCACCTGCGCACCGGCTTCCAGCTCAATAATCATGTCTCCGGCATCCATCAGTCCCACATCGTGCGTGGTCATCAGGATCGTGATACCTTCTTTTCTCGTCATCTCCTGGAACAGCCTGGTCACCTGTGCCGCCATCGCGCTGTCCAGCTCTGCTGTCGGTTCGTCCGCGAGAATAATCTTCGGCTTATGTGCAATCGCGCGCGCAATTGCAACTCTCTGCTGCTCACCGCCGGACATCTCGGCAGGCATGTGATGCATACGCTTGCCGAGGCCTACCATATTGAGACACTCCTCAACACGCTTATCTCTCTCCCTGCCGGCCTTGATGCCTGCCAGACGCATGGAAAACTCCACATTCTGGAAGGCGTTCATGGTAGGAATCAGGGATACGGCCTGGAATACAAAGCCCATATCCTTTCTTCTGAGTTCCTCCCTCTCATGGTCAGACATTTTCGCTACGGTTCTGAAATCAATCAGTACATTTCCGCTGGTCGGATTGTCCAGAGCGCCGATGATATTCATCAGTGTGGTCTTACCGGAGCCGGAACGGCCTTTCAGGATCGCAAGGCATCCTCTGGGAATCTGTACATTGATGTCTTTCAGTGCCTGGAACTCTCCGCCCGGCACCGGGAAAATACGGTTGACACCGCTTACTTCAATAATATTTTTCTCATCCATTATTCTTCACCCAACTTCAGCGCCTTTGCTACATTCAACTTGAACAACAACAGAATCAGGATTGCCAGGCAGACCACCATAACTGCCGCGATGACAATGTAGAGTCTCATCATATCGGAAGCATTGACAATCAGCTTCATGGGCAGCACCTGGTTCGCTGCGGCATATGCCTGCTGCAGCATCGGTACAAACATGGTGGAAGCCAGCTTTCCGATGCCGATTCCCGCAAAGATCGAGAATACACCGGAGAAGATCTGCTCATTCATCAGCATCTGGAACAGCTCCCCCTTGTGCATACCGCACGCACGCAGGACGCCGAAGATCATCTCTCTGGAACGGATGGACATGATCCAGTAGATCAGATATCCGACCGCACACAGAATGATCGTGACGATGAAGCCCATGGTCAAGACACCGTTGGTACCCTGGAGCAGAGGATCCTCAATGGTATTGCGGATATCCGTCTGACGATCCACATATTTTGCCACATGCACATCGTTCTTCTGAATCCACTCATAGACATCCTGAGAGGTGCTTCCCTCCTTCAGCTGGATCCATATTTCATAAGGAACGACGCCCCATTTCTGGCGCAGCTGCTCATAGTGGGGGATCAACAGGTATTTGTCCTCGGTATACGCTGTTCCGTCAGGATTTAAGTCCGTTACGCTCGGTGCGTAACCGGGCCAGTAATCTACAAAATCCACGATCTTACCGGTCGCTGAGTGACCTGTGCTGTCGGTATACTTCACCGAGTCACCGATGTTTAAGCCAAGCTTGGTGTTAAAGTTTCTGGAAACAAGCACGCCGTCCGAAACCACTGCCAGCTCATTTAAGTACTCGTAATAATGCTTCTCCGTCAAAGAACGGTCCAGAGAGGTGATGGAACCAAACTCTCTGGTGTGAATGCCCATCAGGGTGATCGCCTGTCCGCCCTGTGCATCCACGGTTGACTTGGCGTCATAGAGAACCCTCGTATATCCTGCCGCAAAAGGCATATCCGCGTATTTGAAATAATCAGGCTCAATAAAGTTACCGCTGCTTGTGCCGTCCATGTTAAGGATCTCGGACCAGACCTCCTTGATGATGATATCAGAACCGTCCAGATACTCCGCATTCGCCCGGGCATTCTGCAGAATGGTTCTCGCTACCGTCGCATGATACATACCGAGAGAAATGGTCATGATCAAAAACAGCATGATAAACTGCTGCTTGCGTCCGTTTTTCAGATTCTCCATGAAGGACGCATAGCTTGCAGGCTTCCAGAACCGCTTACCGCACAGGTAGATCAGCTGAACCAGCAGCGGCTGCAGCCTCAGGAACAAAAGTCCCATACCTACGATAAACAGTGAGGAGCTGATATAAAGAAGGGGATCCAGAGATTCTCCCATCAGGACGCTCTTGGCAAGCTCCGCGCTGTTTTTTCGGAAGCTGTAATATCCGTACAGAGAGATTCCCAGCAGGATCACATCCAGGAAAATCTTCTCCCACCAGCTCTTTTTCTTAAGTGCCTTGGACTGCTTCAGCTTTACGATTGTGACACGGCTGTGCTTGATGGCAGGCAGCGTCATGATCGCCAGTGTCGCCAGGACAGCGCCTGCGGCGTATTTGGCGGTTGCAGCCGTATAAGTAATCTGCAGCGACCTGCTCGCATCAAACTCCAGGAAATTCCTTGCCGAACCTAGGATTCTGCTGAAGAGCGCTCCGAGCGGAATGCCGACCGCACCGCCGACAATGCTCAAGAATAAGCTCTGGTACAGATACAGTCTGAAAATCTGCGCTCCGGAACTGCCTCGGCTCTTGATGACGGAGATCTCGTTTCGCTCCATATCATACATCTGTCCGGAGATCATGAACAGGAAGGCGGCGAGCATGATCAGGACCGGAATCTGCAGAATGACCAGAGTTGCCTGGATTCTTCCCTGCTTTCTTAAGTAATCCTCCAGAATATCCTGATAAGCGGGTCTGCGCACGGTGCTCTTATATCCGCTCTCCTCGGTCAGGTACTTTGTCGCATCTGCGAGGCTCTGTACCTGGGACGCCTTGATATTCTCATACTCAAACAGAGAAAAATATCTGCAGGTGATAGTGTACTTTCTTGCATTTTCGCCGGTGAACATCTCCCGGAAGAGGTCCATGTTCATCAGGCAGGTATTGTTCAGGGTATTCGGATCGACCTGCCAGTAAAAATCACTGTTGTCCTCCGCGGCAAATACACCCTTGATGGTCAGCTTCACTTCGTTGCCGTCGGCATCTTTGAAGCCGTTTAAGCGGATAGTCTCTCCGACGAGGACCTGCATGTCGACCAGACCGGACTGGCTGACCACGACCTCGATACAGCCGTCATCGGTGATGCCCTTCTCAGAGTACATCTCGCCGCTCAGCAGCTTTGCATGGGCAGGCAGGTCAGACATCGCGCCCAGCCGGACCGGAACACTGTCCATATCCTCACGGTTCATAGTGGAAGTAGCCTCAATCTGCGCCAACTGATAAATATACATAGTTTCCTTCTCAGTCACGCCCAGATCGCTGTTGACTTTGCCCATCAAGTCTTCCATACGCTTGATGGCAGTACCTTCTGCGTCCTTCTTGGAGACAATGGTAAACGAGTTGAGTGCCGGCCATTGCCCCTCTGACGCCATATAGTTTCTAAACTCATCCTGAAGCATTCTGTCATATGCGGCAGTCTGATAAAGAGGGAAGCTGACCACCGTGGCAATCAGAAGAATACTTCCCAGAAGCAGACACATATTCATCCACTTCTTGTGCCATAATTTTTGCAACATTATTCTAAGCATATTTCCATTCCTTCCGTCAGCCCTTCGACACACCAGTAATAGCTGTTATTTGAACCACCCGCGATAAAGCTGCGGCTTTCAATGCTGCCGTCTTCCAGCTTCACATTGACATAAGTTGCGCCGTCCTTTTCCTTTACCGCTCCCTTGGGTACCAAAAGGACATTCTCCATGTTTCTGATCTCAGCCGTCACGGTATAGGCGCTTCTGCTCCACCATCCGGAATCGTCTGCGGTACTTCCCGCCATCTGGCCGATGATCTCAGGGGAAAGCTGGATGATCGCTCCCGCATTCTCATTGTTCCATCCGGTCGTGACCTTGTTGTCCGTGGTAAGCATTCGGCTGGCGACCATCTGGTTCAAGCTGACAACTTCGCCGGTCACCTGCGTGTCGATTCCGTTGCTTCCCTTGTAAGTGACGGTGACTTCGTTTCCGTAAGTCAGCTGGCTCCTATCATCCACCACGAACAGGAAGCTCTTGGTCTCATCGGAAATCTGGTACATGGCGTCTCCGCTGCGAACCAGCGACTCCGCCTCATAGGAATTGATTCCTGTCACGATTCCGTTGATGGAGGCTTTGATTTCCTTCACCTGGAAATCTGCCTTCATATCAGCAATCAGCTCCTCGAGGTCTGCAATGGTTTCCTGCTTCGCTTCGATCTGCTTCTGATACTCATCCTTTTCCTGCTCTGCAATCAGTTCCGCCAGACGTTCTTTTTCTCGAACCAGCTTCTGTTCATTCTTTTCAAGCTGTACGGTATCCGGTACCACACGCACCTTCGCCAGAACATCGCCCTTCTTGACCTGCTGGTACATGGAGACATAGTTTTCCACAAAGTACACGGTACCGTACTCCACAGGGTTTTTCTCCAGCACATAGGAAGGATAGGTCAGGTATCCGGTAGAGCTGAAGTTATAGTTGATGCTGCCCTTTTCCAGCTTCGCCGTCCGGTTTCCGGTGATCTTGGAAGCCTGCTCCGTCAATACATTGGCGCCTTCCTCAAGGCCGGACACGATCTCCGTGTAGACGCCGTCCGAGATTCCGGTCTTCACGGGAGTATAGACGAGCTCCGTTCCGTTTACCACATAGACATACTGTGATGTGCTGTCCCGTTTCACTGCATCCTTGGGAACCGCAACCACATTTTCATTCTTCTCCTCTACGATCACGATCACCGCATAGGTACCGATCTCAACTTCCGCGTCATCCTTGAGATAGAAGGTTGAGTACACCTTGCCGTTCTCTTCCTGGATTCGCTTATATTCGTCCGTATCCATCGCCTGGTATTCTATCTCGTAGCGCTTGCCGTGAATGATGGCGTAGAGATCCTTTGCCTTGGCAACCGTACTCTTGTTGATGTAATCGCACTTCATTTCCTTGCGGTCTAAGTCCGCCACCGCCACCAGCGGGGTCTCTCCGCTCACCCACTGATTGTTATCCAGATACCGGATGGCTGCGACCACGCCGTCCATCTTGGAATCGACCGTACTGTTTCCGCGATCCTGCTTCAGGCGTGCGAGCAGCTTCTTGCGGTATTCGGTATCGAGGTTGTACAGCTCTGTCTTCTGACTGATCGCCTGCTGCCTCTTCTCCGCATCAATATAATAGACTCTGTAGGTCGTATCCAGCTTGGTATACTGGCTGTTCCACACCTCATAGTCCGGGTTTGACACCTCCGTAACGGCTCCCGTAGCCGGGTCGGTCACGGTGATGGTCTGAGGAGGAACATTGTTCTGTGCCTTGTGCATCATGTCTCCGAGCATGTCGCGTTTCTTTGCGATTTCCTCGAGCGCCTCGTTGGCCTCCTTGAGATACTCCTCCATCTCTTCCGCAGCCTGCTTCATACTTTCCGTCAGGTCCTCTATCTGCTTATCCACACTTTCCGTGTTGCTCTTTAAAAGGGTCTGACCCTTTTTCACACTCTGTCCCGGATATGCGGTATAGTCCTCGAAGACCTGGGAAGAAGAAAACTCATACTCCTCCGCATACGGACAGATCAGTGCGGAATAGGTTGTTGTCTTATAGATCGTTCTCTTGGCAGCCTTCTCGTAATGGAATGCCACCCCGACCGGATTGAGCAATTCAATGCTCTCTGTCTCTTCCGGGTTCCGGGCTGTTTCTCCGCAGCCTGCCAGCGAGAAGGTCATGCATGCTGTCAGAATACCGGCGATTGCCCTGGCGCCCAATTTTGTTATGATTGACTTCTTTCTCATCATTTCCGGATCACCTTCTCCCCTTCTGCAAGACCGCCCATAATCTCAACCATGGTATCTCCAAACAGGCCGATCTCTACCCATTTTACTTCCTTCATATTGTCTGCGCTGAGCACATAGACAAAGGCTTTGTCATCCGCCTTATGAATGGTCTCGGAGGGCACGCACAGGACATCCTCCCTGCGCTGTGTAATGACGCTCATCGTTCCGCTTGTGCCGACCTCGATGCCGCTGCTCTCGGGGCCATCGAGAATCTCAAACTGTTGTTTCTCACCCCAGTTCTCCATCTGATAAGGAATCAGTTCATAGGTTCCCGCGCCGGTGCCGTATGCGATCTGCATCATATGTGTCTCACCCTCACGGAAGATCTCGGTTGCGTTCGGTACCTGTGTCTCAAACAGGCATTCAGAGGTGTCCATGATCGTCATGATAACCTCCCCTGCCTTGGAGGTGGTGCCGCGCAGGCGGTTCTTCAGTTTATACACCACGCCGTCGATATCGGCATACACCTTGCTGGAGCGAAGCTCGGTCTTCAAATTGGCGAGCGTTTTTTTGTCCGACTCCAGAGCGTCCGTCAGGTCTTCGCGCTGGTAGCGGTAATTCTTCTGAATACCGGCCACTCTTTCCTTCGTATTATCGGCATCATTGGGCGTCTGTCCCGTATAGGCCAGATAATTGACCCAGGCCTCCGAAATATCATTCGCCTCATTGGTGTCGAGGTACGCAAGCTGAAGCTCCGCACGCGCAATGCTGTACTGCAGGTCCTCGATTCTGCGCTCCAGATCCTTGCTGGACAGCGTTGCCAGAAGGGTTCCTTTCTTCACGCTGTCTCCCTCTTTCACATAAACCTGATCCACATACTTGCCGTTGATATCAAAGCTGACTGCCTGTTCGTTCATCTGGTGATAAACGCAGTGTACCTTCTCCGTTTTCACCACTTCCCCGACAGAGGCCGTGACAAACTCGTATGTAATATTCTCTGTCTCATGTTCGATCACGACAAATCCGCTCTCCTCCGGCGTACTTGTACAGCCGCACAGCATGGCAGAAGCGATCACAACAGCACACATTCCTTTGATTCCCCGCCGTCTCCTGATTTCTCTCATATCCATTTCCATACCTTTCCAGTAACTGCTCCGGGCCTGCGGTCTTTCGGCATTATGCCCAAAAACGTCTGCTCCGAATATCAATCCAAGTATTATTCTACAAAACGATCTACTAAAACACTTATTATGAATTGTGATTTCTTACTCATTTGTTGCTATTTTTTGGCAAGAAATATACTGTTTAACCATTCATTTACACCCTCGTCACAGTTTGTTCATAATTTATATAGAGACGGCGCCCTCGCGCCTAAGGGCTGTATGTCCGCTGCAGACACGCGAGGGGCGGAGTGGACGGCGCTCCCGCGCCTAAGGACTGTATGTCCGCTGCAGACACGCGAGGGGCGGAGTGGACGGCGCCCTCGCGCCTAAGGGGCTGTATGTCCGCCGCAGACACGCGAGGGGCGGAATGGACGGCGCCCTCGCGCCTAAGGGCTGTATGTCCGCTGCAGACAGCGTGGGGCGGAGTGGACGGCGCCCTCGCGCCTAAGGGGCTGTATGTCCGCCGCAGACACGTTCTCGCTTGGAGTTCGTCGTAGCGGTACATAAGGTCCTAAAGTACAGGACCTAAG
>JAEDDX010000099.1 GCA_016293615.1 Acetatifactor sp. | reverse complement strand
ACATCTATTCTAAGCAGTTCCTGTAAAAAAATAACTGAGTTTCACGGATTCAGGTTTAAATTAATTTGATTACAGATAAATACTAACACAGAGGAATCATGTTTTCAATCTAAAACCACATTACATATATATGTGAAAATTACGAAATTTATAGAATAATCCAATAAAAATCTATAGCTATTGCGATATCATTTGGTTCAAACATATGTTTGTGTTAAAGTAATAAATAAATATGGGTTCTTAAACGGGTATTGAAAGATATGATGTAAATGAAAATTGGGCTTATTCATTTTTTCTCTTTCTGCTATAATGTTTTGTTTTTCAGCTGATACATTAAGAATACTCCATGAATAATCCCTATGCCATATCATATTGCGTGAATAATAATTCTCACCCTTCAAAGCTAAGTCGGATTATTCCCAACGCCCATTCATATCAAAGAAATAACCCAGGTTAATCCGAACCTCTCTTCTTTCAATATCTTTGTTTGTATAACAGCATTTATCAAACCCAATCAATTCAAATCCCTGATGCAGATAAAACCCGATGGCATTCGTATTGCAGGACTGGGTCTCCAGAATAATTGCCCGTCTATTTTGAAGCTTCGCAATTTCCTTTGCCTTGTCCATAAGCATTTTGCCGATTCCCTGCTTCCGAAGGCTATCATCTACCCATAGTTCTGTAACCATAAGCCTGTTTGACCATTCCTCAGGGCATACCTCTATACATGCCAACAGTTCTCCGTTATCTCCAACGATTCCATAAGCCTGCGCTTTTTCCCAGTGATCCTGATACAAGCTATCCGGAAAATCATATTCCTCCGGGGTATGAATAATCTCCTTCTCCGCTTTCTTTCGCACCAAACGAATGGTACATCCTTCGTTATCCATAGGAGCAATTTCCACATCATAGTAACTGTCACTACGGGTTACAAGCGGAATGGGTACACCCTTCCAGTTTTCTTTGGGTAATGCAATTATTTCTCTGTTCATCTACACATTTTCTCCTCACTACTATATTGCAAAATCCGGGAACCGGTATCCTGCAACTTACGAGTTTAATTCTTTCACATACAATCTGTCAGTTCCATTTCCATAATTGACAATATCCATAAGATAGCGGTATCCATATTTTTCGTATAACCCAATATATTCTGTTCTATGCACGCTCTCCCGCCAACGACAGATATGGATCAAACAGACGCTCCTTGAGCATTGTATTTCTCTTTGTTACCGTCACATTTCTGATTGCATACTGTAGTGCCTTCCTGTCTCCGATCTTCTCAACCCGGTCAGAAGGCAGATACCGCAAGATGGAGTCCTCTAAACGGATCAGTCAGTTGTCCCGATACCTTGCAAGCACCTGCTCCAACTCTCCGCCTTCGATCCTGCCATCGGGCAGACGACGGAATTCACTTAAAAATTTCCATGCATTCTCACAGGTATGATGGCGCACTTCGTGTCCCTGGTTGCCGACACAGGCAAAGATACAATAACAATGATCCTTTCCGGTGGTAAAGAGGTTCATGGTCAACACACTGTTTTCCCGCTCGTGATTCTCCAGCTCTATCCGGTAATTTCCCTTTACGCTCCAGATGGGATCCTCCCAGAGCTCCTGCCGGTCAAACTCTGCCAGGCTCCGGATATCTGTCTGATTGACCTCGCAGACATACTTCATACGATTCAGGCACTTGAGCTCCTGAAACGGCAGCTCAGGCAGAGGAGTGATCTCTCCTCCGGCATAAAAC
This sequence comes from Acetatifactor sp., assembly GCA_016293615.1. GTDB lineage: Bacteria > Bacillota > Clostridia > Lachnospirales > Lachnospiraceae > Acetatifactor. The sequence goes on along the minus strand of JAEDDX010000099.1, from coordinate 4,318 downwards.
ACCGGTAACAGCGTACTGCGGTTTACACGAGGTGCCGGCTCACCGGAAGCATTCAGTCCCACATCAAAGGTGGCATCCATGGGTGCCACTGCGGCAAACTTCTCGGGATATTCCTGGAACATGTCCCAGGACTTGCAGCCTCCCATGGAAAAACCGCTGGCATAGATTCTCTGCTCGTCGATGTTGTAGACGGTCCTTAGATGCTCGATCAGCTCCATCGTCTCTGTTGCAGTACTGTTCAGATGATTCTCGACACTGACCAGAAGGAAATCATATTTTCTTGCAACCTCCGTCCAGCCGGAAAGAGAAGCCATACACATTGCAGAATCTCCGCCGCCGTGGAAGCACATCAACAGTGGCACCTTCCTTCCGTCTCGCATAATATCCTTGTTGTAATATGCCACATAACCGATGGCATGGCTTGTGGTGTCACGATCATCGCCGCGATTGTCCGGTGTTGTAGTGACCACGCAATAGGAAGGTTCCACCTTCATGCCCATAGCATCCAGATCAGGCTCTGTCTCCAGATGCCCCATCATTCTGCGGTAAGTTCCGACAAATTCCCGAAAGTCCTTCTCGTATTCTGCCTTTTCCCGAATGAGCAAATGGTCTGTCCCCCTGCGAAGCGCCTCATTTACCGCTTCCGTATTTCCCACAGATACTACAGGCAGATCTCTGCGTTCAGACTCAGGAGCGAAGCTGAGTCTCTCCAGAGTACAGCACACCGGCGTGATATCCCCCTTGCCATAGAGACCATCACCCTGAATCGTTTTCAGACAGTTCTCCGCTACATAATCAGCAGCCTCTCCTGCGGCATAAACATAGGTGCGAAGGACCGCTCCCCGGATAAAACAATCCCCCATTTTCTTTGCAAACCGGTCATACATGACGGCATAACCATCCCCATAGTATTGACTGATTCGAGACTGGGAAAGAATGGACGCAAACAAGTTTTTACTCGCGTTCTTCCAGCCCCCTTCCGGATAAAAAAAGCAGACCGAGCCGGCATATTCTGCGGCAATCCGGGCAAAACCATTGGCGTCAGCATACTTCTTTGCCTCCTCCCGGGTCTGCGGTGTTTCCTCAAAAATCATAAGATAAGGTGCTCGGAATCCAAAATTGACAATATCCTTCGGCAACTCGCTTACAGGAATATATACTTTTACGGTAAACTCCTCAAAGCTTTCCTCCCACATCTTACTGCCGTCTTCAAATGTCCTAACATTCGGTAACGTTTTCATAGTGTTATCTCCTCCCCAATTCAATTCATTCGTTCATGCTGCTTTCCGCATGTATATTTTGTTCTTTGTGATAAAAAGCTCTCTGAAACAATTCAAATTCTTTTACGGATTCACAGACTCTTCTGCATTGCTGCATTTTCTCATAGGAACCGTTCAACATATTATGTACCTTGTCACATTGAAAGGACTCACATTCATAACACATCGCTACTCCATGCTCTTTCGTGCAGGGCAGGAGCATAAAGCTACAGGTGGGATGACTTCCGCAGCCGGTACATTTTATTTCTTCATTTGTTACGATATGGTCTCTCCAACCTGCCTTGTACCAAAACTCTGCCGTCTCATGAAGTTCTTCCGCTGTTTTGGCCAGAAATCTCGGACACACCGCGCAGTCATCGCCGCATACAGAGATAATAGGCTTCCCCGTCATCAACTCTTCGTACTGATCAACATACCATTTCATTTTGGTGCCTCCTCATGCTTTCCTCAGGCAAATGCCCTATAAGGGTATCTCCATGCAGACAAAATCTTTATCAAAAAGATTACATTCCCCGACCATCCGAAAGCCGATCGCACTATAGGACGACAATGCTGCTTCGTGACCTGTTTTGACCAGAATATGTACCCCTTTGTTTCCTTCTTTTTTTAGGATTTCAAATACATACCTCATCATTTTCTTGGCAATCCCCTGATTCTGCATATCTTTTCGTACACACAGCCTTGCCAGTTCAGCACTGGGAATGAGCTCCCTGCTCCAACAGGAAAGGTTCTTAACATCCTCGTCTTCGTCGATGGAAATCGCAGCAATGATCCGGTCTTCGTCATCTTTCATGACATACAGGGCGTTTCTGGATAAGTCAAATTCAATGGTATCTTCATTGGGATAATACTCATTCCAGTCGGCCGGTCCATAAAGCATCGTTTTGTAAAGAGCCAGTATCTCCTCCCTGTCGTCTCTTGTTGCAGTAACAATTCTGTTCATCATTTTCCCTTTCACTTTACCTATGTCTCATGTACACGCGGTACAGACAACCGCACAAAGGAATGCTGCCGCATCACCGCTTCCCGCAGGGGCAACATCCGGTAAGGGCTACATTCTCCCTCTTCCGGGATCAATATTCACCTACATCCGCGATAGGCTTCACAATACCTATGTAATCATGTGCCTTACCGGTAAACTTCTCCGGATTGATCGGATGATGAATATTATAGATAATTCCTTTTTCTTCAATACGACTATCCAGATATTTTTCATCAATGTGAACATTCACAACCTCAAGACACACCATCACATGGTCATCGCCGGGTACGATTTCCTTTTCCCAGACCAACCGGCACTCCAGATTCATAAAGCACTCATCTACCATTGGTGCGTCGACCTTCTCAGCCTTGACTGCCGTCAAACCTGATTCTGCCAATTCGTCTGCTTCCCATTGATTCTTCTGTATCGTTGTCATCGCTTTCTCATACAAATCAACAGACAGAAAATTGACTACAGCGCATTTCTGCTCAAGTAAGGTTTGATACAGATGACCGCCCTTGTTTACGCTGGACAGAATCGCAAAGAAGCGGCTTCCTTTATCCGCTGTGGTGAAGGTTGCCCAGGACTGCATACAGGCGTTTGTTTTTCCGTTTGTTTTATATGTCGTTACGAGAAACATCGGTGCCGGAATCGATGTGACAAACTCCAACCAGTTAAATCCCCACGCTTCCAACCCTTTCATGTTCTCCGGTGTTTCATAGTACTGATATTTCATAACAGACCTCCCATTTTACAATACCTTCTCATAATGATGCCCTCTGACTGCAGCGTCCTTACCCTGCATCCGAGGCGAAATCACAATTACTGTCCTTTCGGGTTGCATACGCTGTTGCCCGGGTCTATTTTACCACGACACCGGCCGCCTTCGCCTGCGCCCGAATAAAACCAGCGACCTGCAGATATGTCTCATAATCCGGCAGGTGTTCAATAAAGAATGCAGTATCCGGACCAAGTGCTTCCACCATCCGCAAAATCTTAGGATAATCCAGTGTACCGGCACCGGGTTGTACCTCATGAATCAAGGTTGTATAAGATTGCTCCATAAAAACATCCTTGCCATGAATACTTTTGATATAAGGTCCCAACAGTTCGAAGCACTCTCGGATAAAGGCAGTGCTCTGTACATAACGTCTGGGGCAGTTTATCATATTGACATAATCTAAATGAACACCAAATCCCTTGCGGTCTACATCCTTGATCAACTGCAGGTACTGTTGCGGGGAGTCCGGCACCATCCAGGGCATCGGCTCTATGGAATAACAGCTCCGCACAGGCTTTACTGCATCGATAATCTCACGAATACTATCCACCGCCAGGTCATAGATTGCCGGGTCATAGTTCTCCGCAGAGAATCCATCCCAGACATCGCCACGACTTCCGATGATGTTAACACAGCAATTCGCATGGACCTCCTCGGCAAGCGCCAGCTGCGCTTTCGCATAGTCCATGGCATCCTTCCGTTTTGCATCATCAGGCGCAAGACAATTTCTCCAAACGCCGACCTCGCCAACTATCAAATCATTCTCCCGTATGACTGACAAGTAATCTTGTATCACGGAATCACTGGCATTACTGTCCACAGGAAACAAAACAGCGCTATACCCAAGCTGTTTTACCAGCTGCAACCATTCCTGCGGGTTCTTATAACTTCTTTCTATGCCGCCCCCTAATCTCACTTTCATTTCCTCCACAATACTGTCTCGTCAATTGATTCCACATCTGCAAATCCGGTTCTTGCCATAGCACCTCTTAACTCCTGATCCATTTGTAACAGCTTATCGCATACCCCCTGCGCACCATGCTCCTTTAGCGGTTCCATAATAGCACGTCCCACACATACACCGTCTGCCCCAAGCGCCAATGCCTTGAATACATCCATGCCGCTCTCAATACAACAGTCTACGAATATGGGAATCTTTTTACTGATGACCTTTACAATCTTAGGCAATACCATCAGCGGTGGCACTGCATAATCCATAATGCCATGATGATGAGACACAATAATCCCTGCCGCACCGGCTTCCAGCGCCTTTTT
>JAEDDX010000098.1 GCA_016293615.1 Acetatifactor sp. | reverse complement strand
CGTGTGTTAGAGGATTCGAACCCCCGACCTTTTGGTCCGTAGCCAAACGCTCTATCCAGCTGAGCTAAACACACACACGGATTCGTTGCATGACTTCCTGCAACATTAGATATAATAACTGTTTCATTCCAAAAAGTCAAGCATTATTTTTACATTTTTATAGTTGGTTTTTTTACTCAGTGTGGTATACTATTTCCGTATTGTGTAAGTCTTAATACTACTCTGCCCCGCCGGGCAGTTCAGGAGGAAACATATGCTTGAATTACAACATCTTTCCTTTGCGGTAACCGACGACAACGGCGTATCCAAGGAAATCATCAGGGATTTATCTCTGACCTTTGAGGATCATACCTTCATCGCCATCACCGGTCCCAACGGAAGCGGAAAATCCACTCTTGCCAAACTGATTATGGGCATCGAGAAGCCCACCTCCGGCAACATTCTCTTCAACGGCACGGATATTACCGACATGTCGATTTCCGAGCGTGCTTCCATGGGCATCAGCTTTGCGTTCCAACAGCCCGTTCGCTTCAAGGGTATCAAGGTAAAGGATCTGATTGCCCTCGCCGCAGGCAAGAATGTCAAGAATCCCAACACCTGTGATTATCTTTCTAAGGTCGGTCTGTGCGCAAGAGACTATATCAACCGTGACATCGACTCCAGCCTCTCCGGCGGAGAACTGAAACGCATTGAGATTGCCTCCATCATTGCACGAAACACCCCTCTGTCCGTCTTTGACGAGCCTGAGGCCGGAATCGATCTTTGGAGCTTCAACAACCTGATCAAGGTATTTGAGGAGATGCACGCTGCCAGCGACAACTCGCTGATCATCATTTCTCATCAGGAACGTATCCTGAATATCGCTGACGAAATCGTAGTGCTTGCAGACGGCAGCATCAAAGCCCGCGGTCGCAAGGACGAGATTCTTCCCGAGCTTTTGAAGGGCACGGAAGGCTGCAAATTCTATCAGCAGGCATAAGCTCTGCAGTATCATAAGGAGATAACCCATGGACGAGATTCAGAAAAACCTATTAGAGCAGGTAGCCGGTCTGCATGAGATGCCCTCCGGTGCATACAACATTCGCGCGAACGGTCAAAGCGTCAGCCGTTCCACCACTGCTCATATCGATATTGTGACCAAAACAGACAAGCAGGGCATCGATATTATCATCAAGCCCGGCACCAGAAATGAAAGCGTACACATCCCCGTAGTGCTCAGCCAGAGCGGTCTGACCGAGATGGTTTACAATGATTTCTATGTGGGAGACGACTGCAATGTAACAATCATCGCCGGCTGCGGAATACATAACAGCGGAGATGCAGACAGCAAACACGACGGTATTCATTCCTTCTTCATCGGCAGGAATTCCCATGTCAAGTATGTGGAAAAGCATTATGGCAGCGGTGATGGAAAAGGGGAACGAATCATGAACCCGGAAACGGTTGTAGAGCTGGGCGAGAACAGTTTCATGGAAATGGAAACCGTACAGATCAAAGGAGTCGATTCCACCAACCGTAAGACCTCTGCCAAGCTGGCTGATGGTGCAAAACTGATTGTGACCGAGAAGCTGATGACTCACGGCACGCAGACTGCCGAGACTTCCTTCCATGTCGATCTGGACGGCGAAGGCTCCAGTGCCAATATTATTTCCCGCTCCGTTGCCCGTGACGATTCCAGACAGCTGTTCCTGTCCAAGATCAACGGCAACAACAAATGTGCGGGGCATTCAGAATGTGACGGTATTATCATGGACAACGCCAGGATCAGCGCGATACCCGAAATCACCGCCAATCATCTGGACGCCGAACTGATTCACGAAGCAGCCATCGGCAAGATCGCCGGCGACCAGATTATCAAGCTGATGACGCTCGGCCTCAGCGAGGCGGAAGCCGAAGCGCAGATCATCAATGGTTTCTTAAAATAGCTTCTATACTCTTCTTCAAACACAACATCCCCTGCTTCAGGCGTTCCCTGGGGCAGGCGGTGTTCAATCTCATGAATTTTCTGCCGCAGGCCCCGTACTCTTCCCCTTCCGTCAGAACAAGGCCGCTGATCCTCTGAATTTCCTCTTTCAGCTCTGTTGCGTTCTCAGTGATTGCACTGCAATCCAGCCACAAAAGATAGGTTGCATGGGAAGCAACCACCTTTACCATAGGGATATGCTCCGCGCAGAAATCCCTGACAAACTGTTTGTTGTCCGCCAGATAGACGCGAAGTTCCTCCAGCCAGGCTTCTCCCTGGCTGAATGCTGCCACGGCGCCGGCAATCGCAAACGCATTGGGTTCAGCCACCTCGTCCGTATTGAGTCCACGATTCAGCTTGTGGCGGATCACAGGGTTCGGCACCATTACGGCTGCCGTCTGCAGACCCGGTATTCCGAAGGTTTTCGTCGGTGCAATACAGGTCACGCTGTTGTTTTTGCAGGTCTCGGACACGGAGGCAAAAGGAACATACTCATAACCGGGATCCGTCAGATCGCAATGGATCTCGTCGGAAAGTACCAGTACATGATGCTTTGCACAGAGTTCCCCGATCTTAGCCAGAGTCTCTCTGTCCCAGATTTTACCGACAGGATTGTGCGGATTGCAGAGAAGCAACATTGTGGTCTGGGGATTCGACAACTTGCTCTCCAAGTCCTCAAAATCAATCTTATACTCCTTACCGTCGTATACAAGCGGACTCTCCAGAATATTTCTGCCGTTGTTTCGGATTGAGTTGAAGAAGATATTGTATACAGGCGTCTGAATCAGGACATTTTCTCCCACCGTGGTAAGCTTCCGGACTGCGCTGGAAATCGCCGGAACGATTCCGGTACAGAAAATCAGGGAATCTCTCTCAAAAGTGATGTGATGCCTTCTCTCCCACCAGGAAATGTAGGCATCATACCAATCGTCGGTCACGATCGTGTAGCCAAACACGCCGTGCGCGACTCTTTCCTGAAGCGCTTTTATGATCTCGGGGGCTGTCTCAAAGTCCATGTCCGCCACCCACATCGGCAGCTCATGTTCAGCCACATCCCACTTGAGGGACCCGGTATTCCTTCTGTCTGTCAATTGATCAAAATCATACATGGCAATCTCTCCCATCCGGACTTATCTCTCCCACTCAGCGCGGTCAAAGGACTGTTCAATACTTCCAACCTCAAGCTTCGTCTGATCAATGGTGATCTTTCGCTCATCCATAATCAATTCACCGATTCTGTCTGCTCGAATCAGACCGCTTCCGGGATTCAAAACGCTGTCAACTTTGCCGATGATCTCCACATCCACATTGGAATACTCAAAGGCAAGCGTCGTATTGATCAGGCGGCAATTCTTCATCACCAGGTTCTGAATATAGCACATGCCCTGTAAGCTTTCGATAGTGCAGTTAATGAGCGTGATTTTTCCTGAGTTCCATCCAAGATACTCGCCTGAAATAAAGGAATCGTATACCGTCACTTCCTCCGCATTCCAGAAGGCATCCTTAGAAAGCAGGCGCGAATTGCGGATGACAACATTTTTACAGCCGTCAAAGCTATAATTTCCAACCAGGGTAAGGTCATCGGCTGTCAGGTTTTCACAATTCATTGCAAAGTAATCTCCCTTGGCCGTCACATGCTCCATCTGAATATCTCGGCAGTGCCAGAGCGTCTCCGCCGCATTGGGGAAGGATACCTTCTTCAGAGAAACATGCTGTGCGCGCCTGAAATTCTTGGGCGCTTCAATCACGGTATCTTCCACAGATATATGGTCTACATACCAAATGCCGGCTCTTGCCATATCAAACAGGGAACAATCCCTAAGGGTTATATTTTTCGCATACCACAGAGGGTATTTCCAGCGAAACAGGGTATGGTCAATCACCAGATTGGCGCTGTGCTTCAAAGGAGACTCTCCGTCCAAAAAGGTACAATAACTGATATGTGCATCGGATTCTCCGTACAAGGCCCGCTCTCCGGTCAAACGCTGTTCATAAATCTCTTTCATCTGTTTCGACTCCTTTTTTCTTATGGTTTCCTTTTTTTATCACCGAAACGACTCCGGGAAGCTAAGCTTCATGACCCCGGAGCGCTTCTGATCACTTCTTCTGATCCAGTCTTTCAAAAGTAAGTATCCAGTCTGCTTTTCTATAATACCAGACAAACACAATACAACTCAAGCACCAGGTTAACGGATATGCACTGAAAACAAACTCAATTCTTCTGAAGAAATGGAGCATCACGGTAATGTAAGTCACTCGCAGTACACACCAAAATCCCAGCATAATAAACATGGGAACGGTAGGCTTGCCGGCACCTCTCAAAATGCCTGCCATGCAATGCGCCAGCGCAAGCATACAGTAGAACAGGGTCTCTATCCTCGCCTGTCTGACGCCGAAGGCAATGACCTCAGGCGTATCCGTGAATAAACCGATCAAAAACGGTGCAAACAACCAGAAGCCAAACCCAATCAACTCAGTCATGGACATGGAACAGAACACGCCGAAACGGACGCCTTTTTTCACCCGCCCGTATTGCCTGGCTCCAAGGTTTTGTCCCACGAAAGTAGACAGCCCCTGTGCGAAACAGGTCACCGGCAGGAAGGCAAAGCCTTCCAGCTTAAAATACGCACCGCATCCCGCCATGGCATCTGCGCCGAATGAATTGATGCTTGACTGCACCACAATGTTTGCAAGCGCGATAACTGAATTCTGAACACCGGAGGGTAAACCGAAGCGCACAATGCCAATCAGACTCTCCGGATGAAACTGAATCTCACGCGGTATCAGCCGAATGGCAGGCTCTGAGCGAAGCAGCCGAATCAGGCATAGAACGGCGCTGATACACTGGGACAAAACGGTTGCAAAGGCAGCAGCTCCTACCCCATATCCGAGTATACCGACAAACAATATATCCAGCAGTACATTGATAACGGAAGCAAAAATCAGGTAATTCAGCGGATGTCTGCTATCCCCTACAGCTTGTAATATACCCACAAAAATATTGTAGGATACCGAGAAGACGGAACCGCAGAAATAAATTCTGAAATATTGAATCGATTGCGGCAGAACCTCCTCAGGCGTCTGCATCCATTTTAGGATAGAAGGCGTCAGCAGAATACCCGCGAACGTCAGAAGAATCCCGGCTGCCAGACCAAAAGCGACATCGGTATGGATGACTTGCCGCATTTTTTTGTAGTTTTTGGCACCGAACTCCTTCGCTATAATCACGCCCGCTCCAAGTGCAATTCCCTGAAACAAGCCTACCATCATGAAAATCAGGCTTCCGGAGGAGCTGACCGCAGCCAAGGCCTGATTGCCCAGGTATCTGCCAACGATCAGTGAGTCGAAGGTATTATACAGTTGTTGGAAAACCTGCCCTATAAAAATCGGAATGGCAAACAGAAGCATTTTCTTCCGAATGGAACCTTCCGTCAGATTGTTCCTGTCATTCATTTTACTCCTCCCGGTCTGTCTGCTCCATCTGCTTTCATTGTATCACACATAGCTGAATGCGCAAAAAAAAATGTATGTTGTTTCCGGGCAAACTTCCTGCCGCTTCAAAACCAACAGACACTTCTTCGCAAAAAAATGGGGCCTATAGGGCTCGAACCTATGACCCTCTGCTTGTAAGGCAGATGCTCTCCCAGCTGAGCTAAGACCCCATTGTGTACATCAATTGATGTACAACGACCCAGATCGGACTCGAACCGACGACCTTCGCCGTGACAGGGCGACGCTCTAACCAACTGAGCCACTGGGCCATAATTCATATTCATTTTTGAGAAACTCTCTAGTGGACCTTCGGGGACTCGAACCCGGGACCGACCGGTTATGAGCCGGTTGCTCTAACCAACTGAGCTAAAGGTCCGCATTCCCTTACGGGATAAAATGACTCCAACGGGAATCGAACCCGTGTTACCGCCGTGAAAGGGCGATGTCTTAACCGCTTGACCATGGAGCCGAATCACAGCTTATTACAATACTCACAAGGAATATCGCCGGTGTTGTGAAATATTACAAAATAATAATGATAAGAACCAGGTGAACTCAGATGATACTCTTCATCTTAGTTGAACTTGGTTCTTTCGCTCCCCAAGTAGGACTCGAACCTACGACACTTCGGTTAACAGCCGAATGCT
>JAEDDX010000097.1 GCA_016293615.1 Acetatifactor sp. | reverse complement strand
GTTTCTGCAGGCACTGCCCATTCGCTCGGCTATCGCCGTTGCTCATGGCGCGCTGGCGCGCCCCTTCCTCGTGCGTTTCTGCAGGCACTGCCCATTCGCTCGGCTAACGCCGATGCTCATGTCGCGCTGGCGCGCCCTTTTCCCGTGCGTTTCTACAGGCACTGCCCATTCGCTCGGCTGTCGCCGATGCTCATGTCGCGCTGGCGCGCTATAAAAATAGAAAAGCCTGCTTTCTCTCGCTCAAGCAAGCTTGGCTCGGAGAAAGCGGGCTTTTCTATTTTTGCAGTGCTTGTAGAAACGCGCAAAGTGAAAGAACCGACCCCAGAGCTCCTATGTCTCCAAAATCAGTTCTTCAAGTGCGCGATCAGGGGCTCGAACCCTGGACACCCTGATTAAGAGTCAGGTGCTCTACCAACTGAGCTAATCGCGCGTTCCGTATGTTGCATTTCTCAACGCAAGTACGATTATATTACGACTGTTTCAAAAATGCAACTGTTTTTTAAAAAATTTTTAAGAATTTCGGCTCCGGCCCGCAAATCCGGTGCGGTATACGGCCATTGCTTCGCTTTGGTCGATGCAGCGGCCGTATGCCTTTGTTTTTAATCCGCAAAATTCTGTGACCAATAGTAGCGGTAAACACTGTCATCCAGGATGACAAGTCCCACGCCGACCCTTCCGAACACAGGATCGAGTATGTTGGCGCGATGTCCGGGGCTGTTCATCCATCCTTCCATAACCGCCTCGGGCGTTTCATACCCCACAGCAATGTTTTCGCCGGCTGCCCGATAGGACACTCTGCATTCTTCATAGGCCGTAAAACAGCTGCTTCCGTCCGGTCGCTCATGTTCGAACAGCTGCGTGATCTCGTTCGCCCGAAGGATTGCAACCTCAACAAGCGTCTCGTCCATGGTCACGGCGCCGAGCCCTTCTTTTGCCCTCTCTTCATTGATGAGTTCCAGCACTCTGTCGCAGAAGGCAGCGATATCGCCTGGATCCTGCGATGAAGAGCTACCCGAACCGTGGATCAGTTTACTCCTGCCGCAGTAAGCGCACATCTCGCTTCCGTTTCCGGTTTCTACATAATAATGGGCCGCAAAGGAGCCTGTCTGTTTGCCGCAGCGCTCGCAGGTCGCTTTCCTGATACAGGTCGCCTCCGAATAAGAATGCCCCAGCTTCTCCCCGTCTGTCTGCTTACAGATCGTACAGGTTTTCGGTTTTGTACAGGTCGCCTCCTCAAACAGATGCTGCCCCGCCGGCTTGATGACTTTGCCGCAGCGTTCGCATAGGGTCTCCTTGGCGCAATCCTGCTTCCGGGGCGCTATATGCCCAAGTGCCTCGCCTTCCGTATACTCACACCTGATACACTTTGAGGCTTCCTCACAGGTCGCCCCCTGCAGCTCGTGCCCCAGAGCCGGCTTTTCTCCGGGCGCGCCGCAGCGCACGCATTTGGACGCCCCGGTGCAGGTCGGTGCGCTGAAGCTGTGTCCGAGAGCCTGCTGTACAACCTTGCGACAGACTCTGCAGACTGCTGCTTTTTCGCAAGTCGGCGTATTGCAGTCATGCTCCGTCACTGTCACCTCCATCGCAAACCGGTACCAATACCTGGATGCCGTGACGATAACGGTTCCGGCTGCCTTCGTCGTAATCTCGCCGTTCTCAACGGTCACAATACTCGGGTCGGAGGTGCTCCATGTATAATCCGCAAGCGTCCGCTTCTGAGGGACTCTGACCGCTGCCTTATCCACGCACAGCGTCATCCTATCCTGCTCAAACCCATTTTCAGCCATCACTGTCCTGTATTGTGAAAAGAGAAAAATCCCCCCTGCAGCCGCAAGAATGGTGAGGATGACGGCACAGACAAGTCCGATTTTAGCGGTCTTTTTCATGTTTCTTCTCCGTGCTCCCTTCTGTCTGCTCCCTTTTACTTCCAGAAATACGAAAAAAGACTTTTGCGGACGATACCCCAAAAGTCTTTTCAAATGCGCGATCAGGGGCTCGAACCCTGGACACCCTGATTAAGAGTCAGGTGCTCTACCAACTGAGCTAATCGCGCATCTTTATTTGGCTGCTGTTTTGCAACAAATGGAAGTATATACTATCTGCGGCAAAAAAGCAAGTGTTTTTTTCAATTTTTGTGACAGAGGTGTGACAGAGGGACATTCCTTTTGTCACATGGGACACCGGGCTGCTCCCTGTGACAAAAGCACCGTCCCTACTGTGTCCGGCACTGTGCGCAATATCCGTAAACCTCCAGCTTGTGGTCCACGATGACAAAACCCTGTGTTTCTTTTTCCATGTGCATATGGGCAAACGGACAGCTCGGCAGGGGAATACGCTTCCTGCACTCGAGGCACACGGCATAATGTCTGTGGCTGCCGCGGCAGAGAGAATAGAAAATATTGCCGTCCGCCATGTCGGCTTCCTTTTCGACGAGTCCCTTTTCCTCAAACGCCGCGAGTATGCGGTAGATCGTGGAGGGTGCATACTCCTCCCCACTGCCCTCCTCGCAGGCCAGGCGATAGATGGCAGCAGCGTTCAAGGGCTCCTTCGCTTTCCACAGAACCGTATAGACCGCCCTGCGCTGTCTGGTCCATTTGATCCCCTGCGGGAATGTCATGTTGTTGTCTTCCATCTCATACACACCGATTCTTTTATCAGGCTTTTTCATACGCATCATCCTTTTATGCTTTCCGGCGTCAGGCGTTTTGCGCCGGCAAGCACCGTTCGCGCAACCCTGTTTCACGCCGCAATTTAGATTGTATGTCTACCAAAGCAGCTCCAGAAGCAGTCCCGCAGCCACACCGATTCCGTACAAAAGACCCAGAATGCAGAGATTCTGCTTTCTGTGATGGTGATTGGCGCGAAACAGAATCAGCAGCCCCACTCCGGTTCCGGTGAGAAGTCCGCCCACTGCAGCTCCTCCTCCGATTACCTGCTCGAGATACAGCTGTGTGATCACGACAGAGCCCGCGCAGTTGGGAATCAGTCCCACAAGCGAGGTGAAGAAGGGGGTCAGTGCCGGCACCGAGCAGATCAGGTCGGCGAGCACCTCTTCTCCCACCAGAAAGAAGAGCACCTGCAAAGCAGCGTTGACTGCCAGAATAAAAAAGGAGATCTGCGCGGTATGGATCAACGCCGACTTAAAAATGCCTTCCTCGCAGCGGCAGTGCTCATGTTCACAGATCTCATGAATATGTGCATGCTCCTCCACCTTGCGCAGCCGCAGGACAAAATCAATCACGAAGCCTGCCAGAATACCGATGCCGCCTTTGACGGCAAGCAATCTGGCTATGAGTCCGATGGGGGCCCGTTCAGAGATCAGGATGGGCAGCATCTCATCGGAGGTGGACAGATAGATTGCCATCAGGGTACCGAGCGTGATGACTCTGCTCGCATACAGGCTCGACGCTGCGGCAGAAAAGCCGCACTGCGGCAGCAGCCCCAGCGCCCCGCCGATTGCCGGTCCGAAATGCCCTGCTTTTCGGATGATCTTCTCCGTCTTATCGCCGGTCTTATGCTCCAGATACTCCATCAGGAAATAGGTCAGGAACAAAAAAGGTATTAACTTCAGGGTATCAAGCAATGCATCCAAGAGCATGTCCCACATAAATGATGTCTCCTTCCTCATTGAAAAAGGTCCCAGATGCAAATGAGTTGCATTTGCATCCAGAACCCTATCATATGTGTCTTGGATTGATTTGTCAAGAAATTTTTAGCTTTTTCTATTTTAGTTTTTCTTATTTTAATTTTCTTACTTTTAGTTTTTCTTGCGGTACTGGACGGGCGTCATTCCGTAGCTCTTGCGGAACAGGCGGTTAAAATGCTCCACATTTTCATATCCGACCTCAGCCGCGATGGTTTCGACGGTCTGGTTGGTCTCGCGAAGCAGGGTGCGCGCCTTTTTCATACGCTCTTCCTTCACCACTTCCTGGAAGGTCATGCCTGCCTTCTCCCGGATGTACTTGGAGAGGTAGGGCTTGGAAAGGTGGAAGGTCTCGGAAAGGCTCTCCAGTGTCACATTTTTATAATCGTTTCTGATATGGTTGATGATCTCAACGATACGGTCTTCTCTGCCCTCTGTGATATGCTGCTGTACAGCAAGCTTATTGGTCGCAACCACAAGCGCTGCGATGGAGGCCTTGATGATATCCTCGTCTACGCCGACACCCCAGTACAGGCTGCCTTCGTAGTTGATGCCCACATAGGCTGCTGCCTTGGAGCTGGAGCCCTTGGAAATCGCATGCTCCTCATAAACGGAAAGCTCGTAGTTCATGCCGAAGAAGATCTTGATGGCGTTGCTGACTGCATCCAGACGGCCGTTGCCCGAGGTTCTGACGATTCTCGGAATACCGTTCTGTTCAATGGTAACCTCTGTCTGGATTCCGTTTTCCTGCTTAAAGTGACACTCGGGAATGCGGAAGGTGCTGTTCGCATTGATATAGGTCTCTTCAAAAATCGCAAAGATCTCTGCCGGCTGAAGCTCCTGATGGCGTCTGTCGGAAACGCCCTTGATCAGGTATCCGACCTCTTCCTTCATGGCATTGGGAAGGGCGAATCCAAACTGGTTCTTGAGCACGAAGGCTACGCCGCCCTTACCGGATACGCTGTTGATACGGATGACATCGGACTCGTACTCACGGCCCACATCGGAGGGATCGATGGGCAGATAGGGAATATCCCAGCGGTTGCCTGTCTTGCCTTCTTTTCTCCAGGTCATGCCCTTGCTGATGGCATCCTGATGGGAGCCGGAGAAAGCGGTAAATACCAGATCGCCTGCGTAGGGAGTTCTCTCATGCACCTTCATGCCGGTGAATCTCTCGTAAGCTTCTCTGATCTGCATAATGTGGGAGAAGTCAAGTCCGCTCTCGACGCCGTGGCACATCATATTGTTGGCAACGGTGACCAGGTCCACATTTCCGGTACGCTCGCCGTTTCCGAACAGAGTCCCCTCCACACGGTCCGCACCTGCCAGCACGCCGAACTCCGCGTCACTGACGCCGCAGCCTCTGTCGTTGTGGGGATGGACGCTGATGACGACATTTTCTCTGTATTTCAGATGCTTGTGCATATATTCCACCTGGCAGGCAAACACATGCGGCATTGCCACCTGCACGGTCGTGGGCAGGTTGATGATGGCCTTATGCGCAGCATCCGGCTGCCAGACATCCAGGACCGCGTTGCAGACCTCCAGGGCGTAATCCACTTCCGTCTGGGAAAAGCTCTCCGGGCTGTACTCAAAGGTAAAGTTGCCGTCTGTCTCGTCAGCCATCTTCTTCAACAGTTTCGCACCATCGACGGCAATCTTTTTAATTGCTTCCTTATCCTTCTTAAACACCTGCTCTCTCTGCTCCACGGAGGTGGAGTTGTAGAGGTGAATCACGGCATGGGGGGCTCCCTTCACCGCGTCAAAGGTCTTCTTGATGATATGCTCTCTCGCCTGTGTCAGAACCTGGATGGTCACATCATCGGGAATCATATTTTTCTCAATCAAGGTACGGATAAAGGTGTACTCGGTGTCGGAGGAAGCAGGGAATCCCACCTCGATCTCCTTGAAACCGATATCCACCAAAATCTTGAAAAACGCCAGCTTATCCTCCAGGCTCATGGGATCGATCAGGGCCTGGTTGCCGTCGCGCAGATCCACGCTGCACCAGATGGGTGCCTTCTCTATCGACTCTTTCTTCACCCAGTCATAGGTCACCTCAGGGGGCATATGATAGGTCTTTACATACTTTTCACTCACGGGTACTTTACTCATTCTCAAAACCTCTTTTCTGTATTGCTGCTCTCCTGTTTCGGAATTGCGTCCCTGCGCCTAAGCCCAACATGTCCGGCTGCAGACCCGCCGGCCCAGGGAGGCGTCCCTGCGCCTAATCCCAACATGTCTGATTGCAGACCCGCCGGCCCAGGGAGGCGTCCCTGCGCCTAATCCCAACATGTCCGGCTGCAGACCCGCCGGCCCAGGGAGGCGTCCCTGCGCCTAATCCCTGCGTGTCTGATTGCAGACCCGCTCTCGCTTGGAGTTCGTCGTAGCGGTACATAAGGTCCTAAAGTACAGGACCTAAGTACCGACGACTCACTACAGTCTGCAACAGACACACAGGCTTGGCGGGGACGCCTTCCTGCAAGTTCCGATTCGTCTGCAACCGGGCATG
>JAEDDX010000036.1 GCA_016293615.1 Acetatifactor sp. | reverse complement strand
TATGAATCTGAGGGAGACAAGATGTTGGAAAACACCGGTGTCTGGGTTTGCACGGCCTGTGGAAAACTGAATGTTAACTTCCAGAAATTTCAGACCTAAAAATCCTGCCTTACAAATAATCATTCGGGACTACTTGTAAGGCAGGCCTTTTATTTGGCAGACTGAATATATGCCAAGATATCCTCATAACTGCGTTTGCTTGTCGATATTGCCTTAATAAGTTCCTCTGTTTCATACAGTTTTCTTTTTACGGTCTTTCCATAAACACCAAATCCATCCATATCGCAAGCACGCTTACTTTCGAAGCTGCCCTTATGTTCCATCATCAATGAGTCCACCAGTTCGGACATACCTTTTACCATAATAACAAAACTGTATCCACAAGAATCCATATAATCAATATTCGCCTTGCTAAAATAGCCACGATCCAAAATAAATCCTACTCTTTTATATCCATATCCTTGTGCTTTATCTAACATCAGTTTTTGGTTTTCCGTATTCTACCAAAGCAAAATCCCCAGCCTGACAATTCTTATTTGTAGAATCATATGAAATATAAATTTTTCTTCGATGGTTTCTTCCGGCATTCCATTCATTCAAAAAACCAACGCTTTGATTTTCCGTGATTGATTGTAAATAATCCGATACTTTAGAATCACTATATATCTGCATCTCTTTTGTAAATAATGGGAAGGGAATCTTTCAGAATGTGAACGGAATGGTCTCTTCGGTAATGAGCAGGGAGGAGTTTTTCGGAAAGCAGGGAGAAGAATTTGTTGAGGAGGCCTTCCGCGGCTCCCTGCCGGCATTTATTGCGGCGTTTACGACCGGAAAGCAAGGTTTCCCTGCTCGTGAC
This sequence comes from Acetatifactor sp., assembly GCA_016293615.1. GTDB lineage: Bacteria > Bacillota > Clostridia > Lachnospirales > Lachnospiraceae > Acetatifactor. The sequence goes on along the minus strand of JAEDDX010000036.1, from coordinate 27,038 downwards.
GCACCCTGGGAACCGTGTGGCCGATTTTTCCAATCATTAAATATATGGGTGCAAAATAAACGGGAGCCGGCGGCCCCGAAATTCACTTTGGAAAGGTACAAAAACCGGGAATATCGTCCGGAAAGGTTTTCAGCGGCGTCGGAATGTGGTAGAATGGTATCTGTATATCTGCGCTCTGTGATGAGCGCACGCAAAACAGGAAGCCTTCGGGCGGATGGGAGAGCAGGATGAAGGAATGTTTTCAGATACATGACAGATGGATCGGAACCGGGCAGCCGGCTTATATCATTGCGGAGATGTCGGCGAATCATGCGGGAAGCATCGAGAGAGCCAAGGAGATCATTCGTGCTGCGAAGGAGAGCGGTGCCGACTGCATTAAGATTCAGACCTATACGCCGGATACGCTGACGATAGACTGCCACAATCAATATTTTGAGGTCAAGAACGGAACCTGGGAGGGCGAAAACCTCTACAGCCTGTATGGGAAGGCATATACGCCCTGGGAGTGGCAGGCGCAGCTGAAGGCGGAGGCTGAGAAGGTTGGGATTGATTTTCTCTCCACTCCGTTTGACAAAACAGCGGTGGATTTCCTGGAGGACATGGGTCTTGAGTTCTATAAGATCGCATCCTTCGAGATGATCGATCTGCCTCTGATCGAGTACATTGCGTCAAAGGGAAAGCCGATCATCATGTCGACCGGCATGGCTTCACTGGAGGAGATCCGGGAAGCCGTGGAAACGGTTCAAAACGCCGGAAACGACAGACTGGTGCTCATGAAGTGCTCCAGCGCATATCCCGCGGACCCTGCGGACATGCATCTGAGAACGATTCCCGACATGATGAAGCGGTTTCAGATTCCCATCGGACTGTCGGACCATTCCATGGGTTCCATGAGCGCAGTGACCGCAGTGACTCTGGGCGGCTGCGTGATTGAGAAGCATTTCTGCCTAAGCCGTGAGATCGAGAATCCGGATGCTTCTTTCTCGATGACGCCGGAAGAGTTTCGGCAGATGGTGAACGATATCCGTGCCGTGGAGGCGGCGCTTGGCACACCCTCCTACGGTGTGAGCAGGCAGGAGGAGAGCAGCATGGTTTTCCGCCGCTCCGTCTTTGCCGTGAAGGACATTGCGGAAGGTGAGTGCTTCACGGAGGAAAATACCCGGATCATCCGCCCCGGCTACGGTCTGAAACCAAAATACCGGAAGGATATCCTCGGTATGCGTGCGAAGCGTGCTGTTTTGCGCGGGGAACCCCTCTCCTTCGACCAGATGGAACCGGGTGCAATACTGTTTCTGACCAACAATGACAACACAGAGGATCTGTATGAGTGGCTGAAGGAAAAGGAAGGCAGGGTCTATAAAATCACCAACAAGGTTACCCCCGAGATGATCACCGCCCTGGCGCCGTCCTTTGTCATCAGCTTTAACTACCGGCACATCATATCCGCGGAAGTGCTTTCCCTGCTCCCCGGCAGGGTCATCAACCTTCATACCTCTTATCTACCGTATAACAGGGGCTCTGCACCGAACTTCTTCAGCTTTTACGAAGATACGCCCAAGGGCGTGACGATTCACCGGATGGATGAGGGCTTAGACACCGGCGATATCTTATGTCAGAGAGAGGTGCACTTTGACGAGGAGAGGGAGACCTTTGCCACCAGCTATGACACGCTGCTTTGCGAGATGAAGACAATGTTTCGCGAGAACTGGGAGGCAATCCGTGACGGCAGGATCACCGCAGTCCGACAGACCGGAGAGGGAAGCTGCCATAAGGGGAAGGAGCTGGATGCGATTCGCAAAGTGGTTCCTTTTACCTGGGACGAATCCGTGGCTGATGTAAAGAGGCGGATTCGCGCCGCAATGGAAAAAGCGGACACCTAAGCAGGTATGCCCTTCCGGAAAGGGAGAAATCTTAAGAAAAACGCAAGACAAATATTAAGGAAAACGCAATACATGCGATTTTACGAAGCTGCGCAGATGTGCTACAATAGACAGCAGGTCAGGAAAGAAACTGCGGACAGGAGACGGACGGATGAAGGAAAGAATCTATGTTTGCCATACCTTCTATCATGTATATGTGACCTTTTTAAAGGAGCTGAATCTCCCTGAGGCTCAGAGGGGGCAGGCTGATTTGGTGCTCAGCCGCCTGTCCATCGACTTTGGCGACTTAAAAAGCAGGGTGGAGAAGACCGGACTGTTTGAACGGGTGCTCGAGTATGACGAGAAGCGGGACACCTGTTTTCCGGAGCTTCAAAAATACCGCACAGACAAGGGAAACATTGTCTCAAACATGCTCTCCCGGATCTTCTTTACACAAAAGTTTTCAAAGCTTTTGGAGCAGGATATCCCGGTTGACTTCAAGGAATATAAGGATATTTATATATACTGTGACAGCGACCCGATCGGTTATTATTTAAACGGGCACAGGATTCGCTACCATGCATTAGAGGACGGACTCAACTGTCTGGTGCATTTTGACGCCGCCCGTTATGACAACAGAGGGCACTTTGAAATGAAGGCCTTTTTCTCCAAGAAGCTGAACCTGATCTTCGTTCAGAACGGTTATGGGAAGTATTGCATTGACATGGAGGTCAACGATATCGCAGCCATTCCAAATCCCTGCCCGTACTATGTCGAAAGACCCAGGCAGCCTTTGGTCGATGCGCTGACAGACAAGGATAAGGATTTGATTCTGCAGGCGTTCATCCGGGACAAGGAGACGCTGGAGAGCCTGCTTGCGGATGCGGATTCTTCCGAAAAGAAGATTCTGGTGCTGACCGAGCCGCTCTGCGACCTGGAGACACGCGAGCGGATCTTTCGGGATATTATCCGGGAGTATGAGCCGAAGGGCAGAATTTTTATCAAGCCGCATCCGAGAGACGAGCTGGATTACCGTAAGCTGTTCGCACAGTACCCGCAGTTCGACCCGACCGTACCGATGGAGATGCTGAATTTCTTCCCGAATGTGCATTTTGACACAGTGGTGGGAGTGCTTACGGAGACGAAGGGGATCACCTTTGCGGATGAGAGGATCAGACTGGGCGCGGACTTTATGGATGCCTATGAAGAGCCCGAAGTGCACAGACAGAATGAACAGGTATAAGGACTGGTAACATGATACAGATATTAAAGAAACTAAATGTTTTGCTGGACGGAAAACAGAAGCGGACGATGTTCGGACTGATTTTGCTGATGATCGTGGGCGCGGCCCTGCAGACAGCCGGCGTGGGAATGCTGGTGTCGGTCGTAAGTGTGGTCATCGAGCCGGAGGCGCTTGAAAAAGCATCCCTTGTCAGGGACATCGCGCAGTTTCTGGGCTTTGATGACCAGAGAAGCTTTTCGATTCTGGTGATGGCTTTGCTGGTTGGCGTGTTTGCGGTGAAGAATCTTTTCCTGTTTATTCAGCAGAAAGCAACCTTTGCGTTTGTCTATACCAATCAGTTCCGTACCTCCGAGCGTATGATGCGCAACTATCTGCGCAGGGGCTATGAATTCTATCTGAATGCCGACACGGCGGTCGTACAGAGAAATATCACCTCCGACGTCAACAATATGTATGCGTTGATTCTGGCGCTGCTGCAGCTTTTTTCGGACGGCGCGGTTTCGGTTTTCGTGGCGGCGTATTGTCTTTCCAAGAGCGGAAGCCTGACTCTGCTGCTCGCCTTTTTCATGCTCCTTCTGATGTACGGCATCAAGAAGGTGCTCAAGCCGGTCATGTACAAGGCCGGAAAGGACAATCAGGACTTTTACAGCGGACTGTTCAAGTGGATCTCGCAGACGGTGCAGGGCATCAAGGAGGTCAAGGTAGCCTGCAAGGAGCAGTACTTTGTGGAGGAGTATAAAAAGTGCGGCAGAGGGTATGTGAATGCGGTGCAGAAATACAGCCTTTACAACAATATCCCCAAGCTTCTGATCGAGACGGTCTGTGTTGCGGTGATGATGGGGTACATGATTGCGCTGACCCTGATGGGAAGAACCGCCGACGATATGCTGGAGATCATGAGCACACTGGCGGCAGCGGCCTTCGTGCTTTTGCCCTGCGTCAACAGAATCAATAACCAGATCACGGCGATCGCTTATTTTGAGCCCTTCTTCATGGGCGTTACAGACAATCTGCAGGATGAGATCAACGGTGAGAAGGTCGATATGTCCTTCGCGGCGGACGACGGGGAGAAGCTTCCTCTGACCGACTGCATCCGCCTAAGGGGCGTCACCTACGCCTATCCCAACACGGACAAGCTAATCTTCGACCATGCCGATATGGACATTCCGGTGGGCGCATCCGTGGGCATCGTGGGTACCTCCGGCGCCGGCAAGAGCACCATCGTCGATATTCTGCTGGGGCTTTTGGACAGGAAGGAGGGCAAAATATTCGCGGATGAAACCGATGTGATGACCGCCCCCCGAAAGTGGCTGAAGAATGTCGGCTACATTCCGCAGATGATTTTCATGCTGGACGATACCATCAGACACAATGTGGCCTTCGGCGTGCCTGAGGAGCAGATAGACGAGGTTAGACTTTGGGAAGTGCTTCGCGAGGCGAAGCTGGATGAGTTTATTCAGACGCTCCCCGAGGGCCTTGACACCGGCATCGGCGAGAGAGGCATCCGTCTCTCCGGCGGGCAGAGGCAGAGAATCGGTATCGCGAGAGCCCTGTATCATGACCCGGAGGTGCTGGTGCTGGACGAGGCGACCTCCGCGCTGGACAACGACACCGAGAAGGCAATCATGGAGTCCATCAACAGTCTGCACGGCAAGAAGACCCTGATCATCATTGCACACAGACTGCAGACCATAGAAAAATGTGACATTGTCTACCGTGTCGAGGGCGGTAAGATTGTCATGGAGAGAACCAATCGCGTATGAAATTGAGTGTGATAGTGCCGGTCTACAATATGGCAGACGACGGAAAACTAAATTACTGCCTGGATTCTTTGCTGAATCAGACTTATCAGGATCTTGAGATCCTTGCGGTCGACGACGCCTCCACGGATCGGTCTTTCGAGATCCTGCGGGAGTATGAAGCCCGCTTCCCTAAGAAGGTGAAGGTCTTTACCTACCCCGATAACAGACGGCAGGGCGGCGCCAGAAACGAAGGCTTAAAGCACGCCTCGGGAGAGTGGATCGGCTTTCTGGACAGTGACGACTGGGTCGCACCGGACTGCTATGAGAAGCTTCTTCTCAAAGCGGCGGAGACGGGCGCGGATGTGGTCGGCTGTGACTATAATCTGGTGGACACACACACCATGACGGTCGGCAGAATCGTTCCCAACAACAGCGATGAGCAGACCGGTGTGCTGACGGAGGAAAAGCATAAAAAGCTTCTGCTGCGCCCCGGAAGCATGGTGATCAAGATATACAGGGCCAGCGTGATCCGCGAGAATCAGCTGTGTTTTCCGGAGCATATCTTTTATGAAGACAACTGTGCCGGCTCTTTGTGGTCACTGTACTTTACACGGTTTGAGAAGGTGAACGAGCCTCTGTATTACTATTATCAGCATCAGGCCTCCACCGTGCATGCGGTGACCGAGGCAAAATGTGAGGACAGGATACGCGCCATGGAGCTTTTCTATGAGGGCTGCGAGAAGGGCGGTTTTTTCCAAAACTACCGGACGGAGATAGAGTATCGCTTCGCGGAGCTCTACTATGTGATTACCCTATTCTCCTATATGCACGGCATGAAGCATCCAAAACTGCGATTTGTCAAAAGGCTGCGTAAGGGGATGGAACGGTATTTCCCGGATTTTGAGAAGAATCCTTATTATCAGGAGTATACGAACGAAGAGATGAAGAAAATGATCGCCCTGCAGGCGAAGTCGGATGTTGCCTTTTTTGTGTATTACCGGCTGAAGCTGGCAGTTCGGTCCATCAAAAAACGGAGGGCGGAAAGCAAAGCATGAAAACAGTAGCCATTATCACGGCCCGCGGCGGCAGCAAACGGATTCCCGGAAAGAATATCAGGGAGTTTCTCGGGAAGCCCATACTGGCGTATTCCATCGAGGCTGCGCTTGCGTCAGGGCAGTTTGACGAGGTCATGGTGTCAACCGATGACAGACAGATCGCGGACATTGCGGCCGCATACGGCGCAGCGGTGCCCTTTTACAGAAGTGAGAAGACTTCCGGTGATTTCGCAACCACGACGGATGTTCTTCTGGAAGTTTTGGAGGAATATGACAGACGCGGCGTGCATTTCGGGGCGGCCTGCTGTATCTATCCGACCGCGCCTTTTGTGACAGGCGATAAGTTAAAAGAAGCTATGCACAGGCTGACGTGCAGTGACGCCGACACAGTGATTCCGGTGGTGGGATTTTCCTACCCGCCGCAGAGAGCCCTGGTGGAGCGGGGCGGCAGACTCATTTTCAACCAGCCCGAATATATCAATTCAAGATCCCAGGACTTAGAGACGCTGTACCATGACGCGGGCCAGTTTTATGCGTTTAAAACCGACAGCCTCCGTGTCAACGGCAGCATTATGCGCGGCAACATCCTTCCTTTGGTCGTCTCCGAACTGGAAGTACAGGACATCGACAACGAGACGGACTGGAAGATCGCCGAGATGAAGTATCGGATGATGATGGGATAACACATGGCAGATCAGGAGATTCCTATGAACGGCAGGACGAAGACCGGGACAATTGTATATAGTGTGATCGCGGGTCTTGTCGTACTTGCGGTATTTGTACTCTCCCTGCAGCTTCGAAAGCCTCCGGCGAATGTGGTTTACGACCTCGTCGTGTTCGGTGACAGCTGCTACGGAAATGTGCGGGATGACAGTGCGATTCCGGCACAGATCGAAGAAATGACAGGGATGTCGGCTTTTAATGCCGCCTTTGGAGGAACCTGCGTCGGCAGACTGGACACCTATGAGAATCTGGATTATTCGCTGGATTCCCTGTCACTGGCGGCCCTGACGAAGGCCATCGCGATGGGAGACTTCGGGGTGCAGCAGACCATGCGGACACAGTTTAGCGCGGCGGAGTACTTTGATGCCTCGGTCGATGCGCTGGAACAGGTCGATTTCGAAAAGACCGGGACCGTGGTGATCGCGCTTGGCACGAATGACTTTATGTCCGGAGTTGCGATCGATAATGCAAAGGATCCGTACGATGCATATTCCTTCTGCGGCGCCCTCCGCAGTGCGGTCCGCGCACTGAGAAAGGTCAATCCCGACATCCGGATCCTGTTTGTTTCGCCCACCTATATCTGGATCCGGGAACAGACCTGCGAGGAATATGATGCCGGGTATGGTCCGCTGCAGAATTATGTCGAGGCGGAAAGGGCAGTCGCCGAAGAAATGAATGTGGAATTTCTGGACTTATATCATGATTTTTACGAGCATGAGACCCCGGAAGACCGGTTGCGGAATACATTTGACGGGGTACACCCCAATGAGACCGGAAGACACAGAATTGCCGGGGCTATATCAGACTGTTTGAAGGGAGTGAGATGAAAATGACGCCGGGTGAGCTTTTTCGGAAATGGAACCGATCCGTTCGGAAAGAATGTAAATATGCGTTTGCGGCAGCGGTCGTGATCGCGCTTTTGATCCACATGCCCGTGATGCTTTCCGATATCCCCAACCATGACGGACTGGACAGCATCTATTTCGACCAGAACATGATTACCTCCGGCAGGTGGTTTCTGATGATCGCCTGCGGGCTTTCCTCCTTTTATTCGCTCCCTTGGGTGATCGGGCTTATCGGTATCCTGTTTCTTGGGATCGCGGCAGCGCTTCTGACCGAGATCCTTCAGGTTCGGCATGCCTGGGCGGCCGTGCTCGTCGGCGGACTGCTGGTATCTTTCCCGGCGCTGGCCTCCACCTTTGCCTATGTCTTTACTCTGGACGGATATATGCTGGGGCTTTTGCTCGCCGTGACGGCGGTGTTTTTGACCGGAAAATACAGGAAGGGGTTCCTCGCCGGTGCGGTCTGCCTGGCATTCAGCATGGGAACCTATCAGGCGTATCTGCCCTTTGCCATGATTTTGTCGGTCTTTGCCATCTGGATGCTGCTTGCACGGGAAGGGTCGAACACCGACAAATTCAGACACACGCTGCGTTACCTGTACATGGGAGCCGGCGGCGTGGCGCTGTATTATCTGCTGTTACGGATTCTGTTGGCCATACAGGGAAAGCAGCTTGCCTCGTATCAGGGAATCAATGGGATGACCTCCGGTGCCGCATCCGGCGGACTGCTTACAACGGTCCTGACGATGTACCGCGATTTCTTCGCATTTACCCTGAAGGGAAAGGTTCTGTACAACAACAAACTCTCTGCCCTGGCGTTTGTGCTGCTGTTTGCCGCCGCCCTTGTGGTTTTCGAAGGTATGGTATTTCGCAGAAAATGGTGGAAGAATCCCCGGTTTTTGTTTATAATAGTACTGTCTTTGGCGGGGCTGCCCCTCGCGACCAACGTGATCCTTTTCATCTCTCCCTCCGTCACCTATCATCTTCTGATGAGGTATCAGTGGGTACTGTACTTAATCGGCGCGGTCGCGTTTGTCAGCAACAGAGAGGAAGAGCATAAAGGCGCCGTGGCCGGACAGTGGCTGGTGCTGATCGCAGCGGTCGTCCTGATCTTTGCTTACGGCGTGACCGACAATATCGGCTATTCGAACTTAAACAAGCGCTACGAGAAGACCTACGCTTACTGCGTCAGACTGCTCGACCGGATCGAACAGACCGAAGGGTACTATCCCGGCATTCCGGTTGCGATGATCGGGGTGGTCGGAGACGAGCAGTATCCGCTCACGGATGTGACGCAGGATGTCACCTCCAATCTGATTGGTCTGGGCGGGGATATGCTTCTCTATACCGGACGAAACTATGAGAAGTTTATCCGCAACTATCTGGGTGCGACCCTGAATATTCTGCCCGCGGAAGCGATGGCGGAGATGTATTATGATGAACGCTATGTAGAGATGCAAAGCTTCCCCGGTGAGGATTCCATCCGCATCATCGACGGAATCATGTATATTAAAACGGAGAATGTAAATCGGTAAAGGAGGTTTGCGATGTCCCTGTTATCCATTGTTCTTCCCTCGTACAACGAGGAACAGAATATTGCGCATACCACTGAGGTGTTGTCAGAGCTTTTGGAGCGGGAGGGGATCGATTACGAGCTGATCTTTGTCAGCGACGGTTCCACGGACGGTACGTTTCAGGAGATTCTGAAGGCGAACAAGAAGAATCCGCGGGTCAAGGGTGCCCAGTTCAGCCGCAACTTCGGCAAGGAAGCCGGCATTTTCGCCGGGCTGGAGATGTCGCTCGGGGATGCGGTGATCGTGATGGACTGCGATCTGCAGCATCCGCCTTCAGCCATTCCCGAAATGTGGAAAAAGTGGCAGGAAGGCTATGAAGTCGTGGAGGGAATCAAGAACGACCGCGGCAAGGAAAGTCTGGGTTATAAAGTATCGGCAGGCCTGTTCTATAAGATCATGAGTGCATTGATCAAGATGGACATGAATGCATCCTCGGATTTTAAGCTCTTGGACCGAAAGGTCGTGAATGTGCTCCTCACCCTGCCGGAGAGAAATACCTTCTTTCGGGCGCTCAGCTTCTGGGCCGGCTTTGACAAGACAACGGTGTCCTATGAGGTACAGGAGAGACAGTTCGGAACCAGTAAATGGTCCTTCTTCAGTCTCATGAAGTATGCTGTCACCAATGCGACCTCATTCAGTACCCTGCCGCTGCAACTGGTGACGATGATGGGTATCGTGTCGATCCTGTTCAGCGTCATTCTCGCGGTGCAGACGCTGGTGAAATATCTGTCCGGAACGGCGGTGGAGGGCTTTACCACCGTAATTCTGCTCGTTTTGATTATCGGAGGCTTTTTGATGCTCAGCCTTGGCATCATCGGCCATTATATCGCAAGGATCTATGAAGAAGTAAAAGGCAGACCCAAGTACATTATCAGCAAGGTGACTGACAATGTACAGGGAGAAATCATCGGAAACTGGAGGAAAAAACAGTGATCAATTTCAATGTACCGCCCTGTGCGGACAGGGCAATGGACTATATCAGTGAGTGTGTGAAGAACCAGAAGATCTGCGGTGACGGTCCTTTTACCAAAAAGTGCAGTCAATGGATCGAGGAGAAGACAGGTACGGCCAAGTGCCTGCTGACGACCTCCTGCACACATGCCACCGAGCTCGCAGCGCTGTTGGCGGGCATTGCCCCCGGAGACGAGGTCATCATGCCGGCGTATACCTTCGTGTCTACGGCGGACGCCTTCGTGCTGCGCGGAGCCGTGCCTGTGTTCGTCGACATCAGACCCGACACCATGAACATCGATGAGACGCTGATCGAGGCTGCCATCACAGAGAAGACCAGAGCTATCGTTCCCGTGCATTACGCGGGCGTAGCCTGTGAGATGGATACCATCATGGACATTGCGAAGAGACATCACCTGACGGTCATCGAGGATGCCGCGCAGGGCGTCATGTCCACCTATAAGGGAAAAGCGCTCGGTACCATCGGTGATTTCGGCTGCTACAGCTTCCATGAGACCAAAAACTACAGCATGGGTGAGGGCGGAGCGCTTCTGATCCGTGAGGAAAAGTATGTGGAGGATGCGGAGATCATCCGTGAAAAGGGAACCAACAGAAGTAAGTTTTTCCGCGGCCAGATCGACAAGTATACCTGGGTAAACTTCGGCTCTTCCTACCTGCCCAGCGATATGAACGCCGCTTATCTGTACGCGCAGCTGGAAATCGCCGACGAGATCAACGAGGCGAGACTGGCGCTCTGGAACCGTTATTATGAGAAGCTGCAGCCGCTTAAGGAGGCCGGAAAAATCGAACTTCCCATTGTCCCTGAGGGCTGTGTACATAATGCGCACATGTTCTACCTCAAGGCAAAGGATATCGAGGAGAGAACGGCGCTGATTTCCTACCTGAAGGAGCATGGCGTCTACAGTGTGTTCCACTACATTCCTCTGCATACCGCGCCTGCGGGACGGAAGTTCGGCCGCTTCCACGGAGAGGACAGATATACCACCTCCGAGAGTGAGAGACTCGCGCGTCTGCCGATGTACTATGGACTGACACCGGAGCAGGTGGACTATATCTGCGATCAGGTGAAGAACTTTTATCTGTAAGTGATGTGTTGCCGGCTGTCAGCCGGATGAAAGGATCCCCGGATATGAGAAACGCAGTTCGGCATCTCGCCGACCTTCTAAAGAAGATCATATTCCTAGGTTTTGGCATCCAGATAATCCTTGGGATTGTCTGGATGTGTTTCAATTTGCCCTATTTTCGGGAGTTCGGGGCAGAGGGAGGACCGGTATACAGGCTGTTGTATCCCTTATTGACAAAATGTTACCCGCTGACCTATCTGCTTCAGGTGCTTTGCGCTTTTGGTGCAGGGCTGGTTTGCCTGGGAAAAATAAACCCGGGCATGGCGTCTGCGAAAAAGTGGCTCGGCGGGCTCGCACTGCTGACCCTTCCCCTGGCGATGCAGTGCCACCTGTCGGTCTCCCCCTATTCCTTCGCGGCAAGCGCCTTCTTATGCGGGATGGTCAGCACAGCCTGTGCATTCCGAAATCCCGGGAAGCGCTTACGGGAATATGCAAAGGGTGCCGTGTGGTTTGCGATCGCCCCCCTGTTTGTGCCGGCCTGTTTCCTGCCCGGCCTGTTGACCCTGCTTGTCGCCCTCGCGGCTTCTCTGTACAGGCTTCGGAAACAGATGGGTCTGTTTGCGCGGATGGCGGTGGTGACTGCGGCCTGTATCGGTCTGACTGCGGGTGTGTTTTCGCTGGATGGGACGGCCCTTCTTCCGGACCGGGAGACGGTGTATTTTCACCTCGCCGGTAGATTGTGCTGGCCGAAGCTCCTTGCCGATCATTCGGTCTGGCCGGAGGATTTGCAGGAGATATACAGAGATTCCGTCTTAGAAATATCCTGCTACGCGGACGAAATGGAGCAGAGCTTCCGCCCCATCATGCTGGCACATTTTGACAAAGAGACGGCGGTGGAACAATACAGGGTGCTGATGCGGATTGCCCGGAACCGACATAAAACCCTTCTGCTCAAGCAGATGGCGGGCGATTTTGCCACCTATCTGGCGGCTCCCGTCTTCCTGCCGCTTCAGCTGAAGGGACGGCTGAGTGTATCGTATGCGGGCAGAAACTATGAACAGATGCTGGAACACACGCCGGTTTTATCCGCACGATATGTCAATTTCGGCTGTGTGTTCTTTCCGGTTGCCGGCCTTGCGGCAGTACTTGCGGCGGTGCTCGCCGTGGCCGGAGGCAGTAGAAAGATCAGCAAACAAAATGTAGCTTCGGGAATGATCACACTCACTTCGAGCGTTTCCCTCTGTCTGGTGTTCACCTTAAGAGGTGCAGGCATTGCGGATTATAAGGGTACGATCGCGGTGAGCCTGCTGTGGATGCTGTGGATGTTCACGGCGACGGAGGTGGGTGCAGAAGCTTCGGATGCCTGAAAAGAGTAGTTTGAGAAAGGACGGTAGTGCGTTGGTTGCCGGAATCTTAATTTTGGGCCTGATATTGCTGGTGATGCCGGTGATTGCAGGCAGTCTGTTTTGTCATGTGGATCAGGATGCCCCCCGACTGCTGCTTGCCTGGGTCGGAGGGCAGATGCTGCTCTGGGCAGGTTTTTTAGCGGTCTGTGTCCCGATGGTACTTCGAAAAGGGCGTCTTAGCGAAGTGATAGGACTCTATCTGGCGCTGTGTGGACTTTTGCTTGCGGCAGCGGCAGGAAAATATGTCGTGCAGAGACGGCGTAAGACTTCGGAGAATGCCCGGGTGCAGCGAAAAGGACTGTCTTACAAACAGTCAGCGCCCGTATGGTGCCTGTTTGCCGTCCTTCTGCTGATTCAGCTCGCGGCGGCGGGCATGCTTGCCTACGAGGAGGGGGACGATGCCTTCTATGTGGCGGTCGCTACCGGCACGGAGAGCTCGGATACCTTATATGATATACTGCCCTATACCGGTGCAACGACAGGGACCGACGCCCGGCACGGACTCGCGCCGTTTCCCGTCTGGACGGCCTTCCTGGCGAGACTGTCGGGCATCCATCCGGCGACCGTGAACCAGATTGTTCTGCCGGTGGTCCTGATTGCCATGGCGTACGCGATCCTGGGGCTTTTGGGCTGCAGGCTCTTTGAGAAGGATCCCAAAAAGACCGGTCTGTTTCTGGTCATTGCGGAGGTGCTGATCCTCTTCGGCGGGCAGTCTCTGTATACGGCGGAAAACTTCCTGCTGGTACGTACTGCGCAGGGGAAGGCTGTGCTGGCCAACATGGTTCTGCCGTTTTTGCTCTATCTGTGCTTTGTCATGACGGATGCCTGCAGGAGGGGAGAACGCCCTTCGGTTTCCCTGTGGCTTCTGATGGCGTCTGCTGCAGCGGCAGGCTGCCTGTGCAGCACCCAGGGAGCGCTTTTGACAAGCATTATGATCGGCGGAATCGGGCTCCTGACAGCCGCTTCGTTCCGGCGCCTGAGGATTTTGCTCCCGACAGGCATCTGCTGTCTGCTGCCTATGGGGATGGCGGTTCTGTATCTGCTGTTATAGGAGAGGGTTTCTTATGTGGACGGAAGTTTTTACGGTATTTCAAAAATATATGGGAACCGGGCTTATCATGATCTGGTTTGCGGCGGCGCTGGTGTTTCTCTTTCTGACGGAAAAAAACAGGACGAGAAGAATCCTTCTGGTGTATTACCCGGTCGTCATGCTCCTTCTTTATTTTAACCCGTTGTTTGCGGACGCTTTCTGCAGGCTGGTCGGAAGCGAGATCTATTTCAGAGTCTGCTGGCTGCTGCCCGTCAGTGTCGTTCTGGCCTACAGCACGGTATTGCTGGCGGAGCATTTTAAGGGAAAAATGAAAGGCCTGTTTCTTGCGGCGGTCCTTACGGTGATCATTTTGTCCGGCAGACCGGTGTACTCCAACCCACTGTACAGTGTGGCGCAGAACGAATATCATGTGCCTGACAGCGTGGTTCATATCTGCGATGCGATCCGGTATGAGGGCAGAGAGGTGAAGGCGGCGTTCCCCTATGAGATGCTTCTGTATGTGCGGCAATACTCCCCCTTCGTCTGCATGCCCTACGGCAGAGACATGATGCTGGGAGACTTTAACGATCTGTTTTCCCTGATTCAAAGGGACCGCATTGATGTAAAAGAGCTGGCGGAGCTGATGAATCAGCAGGGCTGTCATTATGCCGTGTTTGCCGAAAAAAAAGAAATCCTGGGCGAACCGCAGGATTTCGATTTAAAATTGTTTGATACCATCGACGGATATGTGATCTATCAGAATCTGAATCTTCCGCTGGAGTACTGATGCTTAATCGTGGTCGTAATATTCCAGCGCGTACACAAATCGTTCGGCGATCTTTTTGCGGCCGGCCACATTCAGATGCAGGTTGTCGATCAGATAATCTTTGGCGTTTTCCTCGGTAATGGTACCGTAGAGATTATCGATGTAAGTGACCTGTCTGTTGGCACAGGAGCCGTATTGCTTGATGGAATAGGTGGAAAGCACATCCCAGCCATAGGTGGCAATGTCGCTGCTGATGTAGTTGCCGTCTTCGTCCAGCTTGTCCGAAAAGGCGTAGGGCGGGGAGAGCACGATGATTCGGATCTTGGGATAATACTGCTGCAGCAGTTCGATGCTCGCCTCGAGGTTGCCGGTAAACTGCGTGATGTCGGTGGGCTTGTCGTCGTTGAACATACAGTGCCCGAGCAGATAATCATAGCCGTCATACAGAATCGCGATGACGTCGATGTCGTTTAGGTCGATGCTGTTGAGCGTCTCGATGGCTTCCTTGGCATCCGGCGGTGTGTTTTCCTGTAAATTCAGCTCGGCGGATTCAAATACATAGTTTGTCTCGCCAAAGACTGCCTGGCAGACCAGCCAGTACAGCACATAGGCGTCCATGGGATTGTCCGGGTTGTAATAGGGCTGCTCGGAGGCAAGGTAGCTGCCGGAAATGGAACAGTTGTAAATATTCGCCCCTGTCATATCGGCGATGAGATTCGCCAGTCCGTCCTTGGCGTGACGGTCGTCCGCAAAGGGGGCGTTTCCGAACAGCAGGATATTTTGTTTGGTTCCCTTCTCGTGGACAATGATATTGCCGTCGGCATCCACAACGGGAAGAATCATATCAAAGGTGTCGCTGTATTCTCCCGGCCCGTCCTGAAAAATCTCCTCCTGGGTAATCAGCTGTCCCCAGTTGTTGAACCGGTACATGATGACGAGGATGCAGGCGAGCAGAACAACTGCCAGTGTGATCAACAGATATCCGTGCGTGGTCAGCCGGCGCTTTTTCCCCTGTCCGGAGATGTTTTCCTGTCCGGAGGTGTTTTCCTGCCCGGTATTGTTTTCTTCGATTATTTTCTGAGTCATTTTTCTTCTCCTTTTCAGCCTATTTTACTATTATCATTCCCCAAAGTCTACCGAAACGGACGGATTTTAAAAAGAATTAATAAATTATGAAGAAATCCTTTTCTTCTTGAAGACAGGGGGGGCAAATGTTATAATAATACATTATGATGCGCATGTTGTGCATATCCGAGAAATCGGTCTGGAAAGGATAAAGCAGGATGAAGAGAAGATTCAATCATACGAAGAAACCGCTGAGTGATTGGAATGAAAGTATGGCAGATGACTTCGAATGGGAAGATGAAGAGTTTATATCCGGCGAGGGCGGAGCATATTCGGACGACGAACCGCAGGAGGGAGCGTATTCCGAGGCGGGAGGCTATGTGAGAGGAGCTTATCCCGACGAGGGTGCCTACGCAGGGGAGGATTACCCTGACGAGGGGGCGTATGAGCCGGAGGACTATCCCGAAGAGGGCGGTTATGAGGGCGAAGATTACCCCGACGAAGGTGCCGGAGACGACAGCGCGGCAGGCAGACAGGGCGCGTATTACGGATATGGAGCCGCAGCGCAGGAAGGAGCGCGCTACGGAAGGGAGCCCGAAGCCGCGCGGGGGTATTACGACGGAGAATACGACGGCGCGTACGAAGGCGGGTATGAAGGAGAGTACGAAGGAGAGTACGAAGGCGAATATGACGGGGATTATGAGGGTGAGATCATCTATGAAGACCCGGACGAATTCGCCACAGACTATGAACGGGAGAAGGCTGCCCCTGCAGCCGTACGCGGCAGCAGGAAGAAGAAAGGTTCCGGCTTCTCCATGATGGACGGCATCATTGCCATGACCGGCGTCGCCGTGGTATTTCTGGCGCTGATCGTCGGTCTGATGGTAATGAACCGGAACAATGCGGACAGGCAGGTGTCCGATTTCGTCAATGTGGGCACCCAGCTGGACGGAATTGAACTGATCGGCGAGAAAGGTCTGATTGCTGTGGCGGACGCCAAGCTTGCGCAGCTTGCCGCAGCCGAGATCGTCGAGGAAGAGGAGAACAAAGAGGAAGAAGAATTCCCCGGCTATGAGGAGAACGAGTACAACCGCAATGTGAGCGTTGTCCTGAACATGACCTCCATTCAGAAGGACTTAAAGATCAAATTTATCAATGAGAAGACGAAGAAGCTTGTGGCAAATGTGCCGTTTTCCGTCATCGTGACGGATCCCGACGGCAAGAACAGCATCTGGTCTGACGATGACATGGACGGTATCATCTATAAAAAGGACATTGCATCCGGAAAGTATAAGATTACCATGGAGGAGCTCTCGGATTCCAGATATTCGGAGTATGCGGTTTCCACGATGACCAGAACCGTTGAGGTCAAGAAGGAAATCGTTTATGAGAAGGTCGATGTGTCTGATGAGATCAAGGCCGAGAACGAGGTTGACTCCAAGAAGGAAGATACCTCCAAGAAGGATACCGCCGTGGAATCCTCTTTAAAGGATACGGTTGCATGGGTGGACAGCAAGGTGATTACCGAGACCTATACCGAGATTTCCAAGGACAGCATCACGAATCCTTTGAATCTGCTGCAAACGGCGGCGGTGAACCGCCATTTCCTGCGGATGACGACAAGCAGTCTCGGCTCGATAGCCCCTGCGGCCTCTGAGATCAAGGTGAAGGAAACCATTCAGCTGAAGGCAGAGTGCAGCGCGCAGACCGACGAGGCCGGAGCGACGATCAAGGATGTGAAGCTTGACGATATTGTCTGGACCAGCATGGACGAAAGAATCGCGACCGTGGATGCAAACGGTCTTGTGACAGGCGTGGCAAAGGGTGAGACAGTGATCCGGTTCACTGCTAAGGCAACCATTACGGTCGAGAAAGAAGACCCGGTTCCTACCCCGACTCCGGATCCGACACCCACCCCGGATCCGACGCCTACTCCCGATCCTACCCCGACCCCGGACCCGACGCCGACCCCGGATCCCGGCACACCGGCCGAGCCGACACAGGAGCCCGCTCCCGCTGAGCCGTCCGCTGAGTCATCTGTCGCTGAACCGGCAGTCCTGGGACTGTCTCAGGAGATTCAGGAGATTTCCGGCACCTGTACCATCAAGGTTGTGACGAATCCTTCCGACATTCTCCCGGTCAAAATCACCCTGGAGAAGACAGAGGTTTCCGTAGAACCCGAGACGACCACCGTCATCAAGGTTACCGGGAAGGAGGCAACCGAGGGCCTCGACCTCACCTATACATTTGCGTATGACAAGAATGACATCGTGAAGGCAGGCTATGATACGGAAAAGAACGAGATCGTTTTGTTCGCCGGTAAGACAACGGGTGATGTGAAGGTTACCCTGATTGCGGATTATAAGGACGAGGCAACGGAGAATTCTGCGGCAAAGGTAGAGCTGAAGGTGACTGTCGGCGCCCGGAGAACCTTCAAATTCCTGAAGGAAAAGCATGTCGTCTATGCGGAGATCCCGGACGAGACCAATGTCACGGTCTATGCGACGACCGAGACGAACATTCCCGCAAATGCGGTGATTGATATCAAGTCCTCCGACGAGACGGTGCTGAAGGCGAAAGCGAAGTTCTTCGCCGATACCCCCCAGATTGTCATCACGACGGAGCCTTTGAAGGAAGGCAGCGCAACGCTGACCTTAAGCCTGACCGAGGGCGATATTGTCAGCAAGACAGACTTCCTTGTGACCGTCAAGCCCAACCCGATGAAGGACAACAAAACCGAACTTCTTGACAAGGACGGACAGAATATTTTCGTAAACGAGAACGGAACCTACAGAAAGGCAACCTATTTCGACTACTTCACCTACAGCAAGTTCTATGTGAAGGGCGAGCAGAAATACACCGGATGGCAGACCATCAACGGCAAGGTCTACTTCTTCACCGCAGACGGCGAGCCCGTTGTCGGACAACAGGTGATCCAGGGTGCGAAGTATACTTTCGCGGCAGACGGCAGTCTCCAGGCAGGCAGCGGTACGCTCGGCATCGATGTCTCCAAGTGGAACGGCACCATCAACTGGAGTGCCGTGAAGAATTCCGGCATCAACTATGTGATCATCCGCTGCGGATACAGAGGCTCCACGAAGGGTGCCCTGATCGAGGATCCCAAGTTTGTCACCAATATCAAGGGGGCGACCAATGCGGGACTCAAGGTTGGCGTCTACTTCTTCTCCCAGGCTGTGGATGAGAGAGAGGCTGTCGAAGAGGCATCCATGGTACTCTCGCAGATTAAGAATTACAAGATCTCCTATCCCGTATTCCTCGATGTAGAGCCCAGCGGCGGCCGCGGAGACAACATCACCAAGGAACAGAGAACGGCGGTCTGCAAGGCATTCTGCCAGACCATCCAGAACGCAGGCTACAGCGCAGGCATTTATGCAAACAAGACCTGGCTGGAAGAGAAGCTGGATCCTTCCGCTCTGAGCGCTTACAAGATCTGGCTGGCGCAGTATGCATCCAACCCGACCTATACCGGAAGATACGACATGTGGCAGTATCGCTCCAACGGTAAGGTTTCCGGTATCAGCGGTGATGTGGATTTGAACCTCAGCTATATGGGGTATTAAGAAAAAAGCAAGATTTCTTCATGCTTTCTTTCGCAGGATTAAGAATATTCCGAGAGAAATGCATACGGAAATGTGTTAGCATACTCCTATAAGCAGATACGAGAAAGGATATATTGTATGAGAACCTATTTAGTAACCGGAGGAGCAGGCTTCATCGGCTCCAACTACATTCATTACATGCTGAAAAAGTACGGCGACACCATTCGCATCATCAATGTCGATGTGCTGACCTATGCCGGCAACTTAGAGAACCTCAAAGATATCGAGAACCTTCCCAATTATACATTTGTGAAAGCCGATATCTGCGACAAGGAAGCCATCGCGAAGATTTTTGCCGAGAACGACATTGACAGAGTGGTTCATTTTGCGGCGGAGAGCCATGTCGACAGAAGCATCCGCAATCCGGAAGTGTTCGTCCAGACCAATGTGCTGGGCACGGCCGTGATGCTCAACTGCGCTAAGGCGGCCTGGGAGCTTCCCGACGGCAGCTTCAAAGAGGGGAAGAAATTCCTGCATGTTTCTACCGATGAGGTATACGGCTCGCTTCCCGATGACGACAATGCCTTCTTCTATGAGACGACGCCCTACGACCCCCACAGCCCGTATTCGGCGAGCAAGGCAAGCTCGGACATGCTGGTGAAGGCGTACATGGATACCTATCATTTCCCGGCGAATATCACGAACTGCTCCAACAACTACGGACCCTACCAGTTCCCCGAGAAGCTGATTCCGTTGATCATCAACAATGCACTGCAGGGCAAGAAGCTTCCCGTCTACGGCGACGGAAAGAATGTGCGCGACTGGCTGTATGTGGAGGATCACGCGAAGGCAATCGATATGGTGCAGGAACAGGGCAGACTGTTTGAAACCTACAATGTCGGCGGACACAACGAGAAGCAGAATATCGAGATCATCCGCATCATTCTGGAGACCTTGCAGGAGATGCTTCCCGAGTCCGATCCCAGAAAAGCATTTGTGAATGAAGACCTCATCACCTATGTGGAGGACAGAAAGGGGCATGACAGAAGATACGCCATCGCGCCTGATAAGATCAAAACCGAGATCGGCTGGTATCCCGAGACCATGTTCAGGGAGGGCATCAAAAAGACCATTCAGTGGTATTTTGAGCACGAGGACTGGATGAAGAATGTGACCAGCGGAAGCTATCAGAAGTATTACGCCGAAATGTACGAAAACTAAACAATAACAACGAAATGGGGACGAATTGCATCGTTCCCATTCGGTGTGTAAAAAAGGAGGTCTCTTTCTATGAAGGGAATCATTTTAGCCGGGGGTTCCGGCACCAGATTATATCCGCTGACCAAGGCAATTTCCAAGCAGATCATGCCGGTTTATGACAAACCGATGATATACTACCCGTTGTCCACGCTGATGCTTGCCGGCATCCGTGAGATTCTGATCATCTCCACCCCCAGGGATCTGCCGGTGTTTATCGACCTTCTGGGCGACGGACATCAGCTCGGCATGGAGCTTTCCTACGCAGTCCAGGAGTACCCCAGAGGGCTTGCGGACGCCTTTATCATCGGTGAGAAATTTATCGGAAACGACAGGGTCGCTCTGGTTCTTGGCGACAATATTTTCTATGGACAGAGCTTCTCCCGCGTCTTAAAGGAGGCGGCGTCCAGAGAAGAGGGAGCGACCATCTTCGGCTATTATGTGCGCGATCCCAGAGAGTACGGCGTGGTTGAGTTCGACGAGACCGGCAAGGCACTGTCCATCGAGGAAAAGCCCGCGAACCCTAAGAGCAACTACGCGGTTCCCGGATTGTACTTCTATGACAATGATGTTGTGGAGATCGCTAAGAATGTAAAGCCCTCCGCCCGCGGCGAGATCGAGATCACTTCCGTCAACAACGAGTATCTGCAGAGGGGAACCCTGCATGTGGAGACGCTTGGAAGGGGCTTCGCATGGCTCGATACCGGCAATCACGACGCCCTTTTGGACGCAGCGGATTTCGTGGCAGCCTTCCAGAAGAGACAGGGTCTGTACATCTCCTGCATCGAGGAGATTGCGTACAAGAGAGGCTTCATCGACAGAGACCAGCTGGTTAAGCTTGCCGAGCCTCTGATGAAGACCAACTACGGCAAGTATCTCATGGAGATCGCGAACGGTCTGTAAGAGAGACTTGGCGCCGCGTCAGAAGGTTCGGAACAATCTGAAAGAGAGACTTGGCGCCGTGCCGGAAGATTCAGAACAGAAAAGTTGAGGAGAGCTTGTCATGGGTAAGATCACAGTGGAGACTTGTGAGATTGAAGGATTAAAGGTGATAACCCCCACCGTACACGGGGATCACAGAGGATATTTTTTCGAGTCCTATCAGTATGAGGACTATAAGGCAGCAGGCATTGACGATGTCTTTGTGCAGGACAACCAGTCTGCCTCCGGAAAGGGCGTGCTTCGCGGTCTGCACTTCCAGATTGCGCATCCGCAGGCCAAGCTAGTGAGAGTCATCAGGGGCGAGGTGTTTGATGTAGCGGTCGACCTCAGAGAAGGTTCCGCCACCTACGGAAAATGGTTCGGCGTACTTTTGACAGAGGAGAACAAGAAGCAGCTGTATGTGCCGAAGAACTTTGCGCACGGCTTCCTTGTGCTGTCCGATTATGCGGAGTTTTGCTATAAGGTGACTGATTTCTACCATCCCGGGGACGAGGGCGGACTGAGATACAATGACCCTGGGATCGGCATCGAATGGCCGATTCCCGAGGGTATGGAGCTGATTTTTTCCGAACGCGATACCAAGTGGGGCGGGCTTAGCAGCCTGAAGAAGCAGTAAGGGGACGAGACAAATGAAAAGCAGCAAAAAAAAGAGAGCCATTCTCCTTTTCACGCTCCTTGGCCTGGTTCTTGCGGGCGTCGTGATCACCCACGAAAATCCCGGTCCCCTGGCAGATCCGACGGAGGAGCTGATCAAGAAGGTGATCTCCTGCACGATCATTGCGGGAGCCTGCCTGGGGTTTGCACTGCTGTACGATAAGGTGACGGGCCTGACACAAGAGCTGTATCAGAGCAGACATCTGATCTGGAAGCTTGCAAAGAACGATTTTAAGAAGCGCTATGCGGGCTCCTATCTGGGGGCGATCTGGGCGATGGTCCAGCCTGTGGTGACGGTAGCCCTGTATTATTTTGTGTTTGAGATTGTGATGAAGGGAGCGAGCCGGACCGAGGAAGCGCCCTTCGTGCTGTTTCTGACAGCCGGTCTGGTGCCCTGGTTTTTCTTCAGCGAAGCTTTAAACAGCGGTACGAACGCCCTGCGCGAATATGACTATCTCGTGAAAAAGGTCGTGTTTAAGATCAGCATCCTGCCGATCATCAAAATCATCGCAGCCACCTTCATCCACGGTTTCTTTATCCTGGTGCTTCTGATCGTGGCGGCGATCTACGGGTACTATCCGACTGTTTACACCATTCAGATTTTCTATTACAGCGCCTGCCTGTTTCTTCTGGTATTGGCGATCTGCTATACCACCTGCGCGATCGTTGTCTTCTTCAAAGACCTTTCCCAGATCATCAGCATCCTGCTGCAGATCGGCATGTGGGCGACGCCGATCCTCTGGGATCTGAACATGTTGCCGTCAGGCTGGCAGAAGGTGATGAAGATCAATCCGCTGGTGTACATTGTGAACGGATATCGCAGCGCAATCTACGGACACGAATGGTTTTTCATGGACTTCTTTTCCACCGTTTACTTCTGGATGGTCACCATCGTGCTGTTCGGAATCGGTACAATGATTTTCAAACGTCTGAAGGTACATTTTGCGGATGTACTTTAGAAAAAGGTCCCCGGCGGGAGATATCAGGGATGCCGGGATGAAATGAAAATGAGCGGAGACATCATGGAAACAAAAAATACAGGGGCAGGGAATCATTCTGCCATGCAGGACAAACAGAATATGGCAAGGGAAACAGCCATCGAAGTGAAGGATGTCAGTAAGGTCTATAAACTCTACGATAAGCTTCGCGACCGCATGAAGGAGGCCTTCGGCATCGGACATGCCTCCCACAAGCTGCACTATGCGCTCAGCGGCGTGAACATGAACATTTATCGCGGAGAGACTGTGGGTATCATCGGTACAAACGGCTCGGGAAAATCGACGATTTTAAAGATCATCACCGGCGTTCTGTCCCCGACCTCAGGCGAGGTGAAGGTAAACGGCAGAATCTCCGCCCTGCTGGAACTGGGTGCGGGCTTTAACCAGGAGTACAGCGGTCTGGAGAATGTCTACTTAAACGGCACGATGATGGGCTTTTCCGAGAAGGAGATCGAGGCGAAGCTTCCGGAGATTTTAGAGTTTGCCGACATCGGGGATTATGTGTATCAGCCGGTCAAGACCTACTCCAGCGGTATGTTTGTGAGACTCGCATTCGCGGTCGCAATCAACATCGAGCCGGAGATACTGATCGTGGATGAGGCGTTGTCGGTGGGAGATGTGTTTTTCCAGGCAAAGTGTTATCACAAGTTTGAAGAGTTTAAGAACATGGGCAAGACGATCGTGTTCGTCAGCCATGACTTAAGCAGCATCAGCAAATACTGCGACAGGGTATTTCTGCTCAATCAGGGAAAGCTTTTGGGCGAGGGAGCTCCGAAGGAGATGATAGACGCCTATAAGAGAATCCTGGTGGGGCAGTATGAGGTGCCCGCGCAGGAGGAAGAGAACCTGCTGGAGGATCCCGAGATTCGCAAGGCGGCCGGCAAGGCAGCCGGTGTGGGCACTGCGCAGGGTGTCAATCCCACGGTTTTAGAGTATGGAACCGGACAGGCCCGCATCACAGAGTTCTATGTGACCGACGACCATGGCGTGCGCACCACGGCAGTCATCAAGGGTACGGAGTTTACGCTGCACATGCGTGTGAAGTTCGAAGAGTCTGTTCCGAACCCTATTTTTGCGTTCTCTTTTAAAAATGTGCAGGGGACGGAGATTACCGGAACCAACTCCATGGTGGAGAAGGCGTTTTTGGAGAGCGCGGAGGCCGGACAGGTGAAGGATATCACCTTTACCCAGAAGATGAGCCTGCAGGGCGGCGAGTACCTGCTGTCTCTGGGCGTGACCGGCTATGACAAAGATAAATTTGAGGTCTACCACAGACTGTATGACACACTGAACATCACGGTCGTGTCTGACAAGAACACGGTGGGCTATTATGATATGGATTCCAAAGTCCGCGTGACGGATGTTTAGCGTGACGGACGGCTGACAGCGGAATCCGTGCAGCCTCCGGCAGTAAAATACGGCCGGGATATGCTGCTTTCGGCGGTAGAGTTTGGCCGGAGAAGATTGGAAGAAAGAAGGACGGTGCTCCCATGGCAGAGACAGAAACGCTTACCATCGATAAAATCGGACAGGTTACACTGGATTACTCAAAATACCCGGGCGAGGATTTGTATTGTGACGGCGCAGTGGAGGACGAGATTCTCGCCATTGTGAAAAATCTTTCCCCCGTCGAGTATGCGACTGCGGTGGAGGAACATAAGAACTGGCCGGTACTCTATCACCTGTCGCCGCTAAGGGAGAATATTGCGGACTGGCTGCCCATGGACCGCAGCATGAAGGTGCTCGAGGTGGGAAGCGGCTGCGGCGCTGTCACGGGTGCTTTGGCGAAAAAGGCGGGCAGCGTCACCTGTGTGGACCTTTCCAAAAAGAGAAGTCTGATCAATGCCTACCGTCATGCGGAGTGTGACAATGTGACCATTCATGTCGGCAATTTCAAGGACATTGAGCCGGACCTTCCCTGCGATTATGATTATATCTGCCTGATCGGCGTGTTTGAATATGCGGTTGCGTATATGGGCGGTGAACATCCCTTTGAGGATTTTCTGAATATTTTGAAAAAGCATTTGTCTGAGAACGGCCGTATTGTGATTGCAATCGAGAATAAGTACGGCCTCAAGTACTTTGCGGGCTGCAAGGAAGATCATCTCGGCACCTGGTTCTCCGGAATTGAGAATTACCCGGAAGGCGGGTCGGCGAAGACCTTTGGCAGAAACGGTCTGGAGAAGATCTTCAAAAACTGCGGTGTGGAGGAGTATCATTTTTACTATCCCTACCCTGATTATAAGTTCATGACAACGCTCTACAGCGACGAGTATCTCCCCGGAAAGGGTGAGCTGTCCAATAACTTACGAAACTTCGACCGTGACAGAATGCTTTTGTTTGATGAGAAGAACGCCTTTGATGGAATCATTGAGGAGTCGCTGTTCCCGGTGTTTTCCAACTCCTACCTGGTCGTGATCGGCAAGAGACCGGAGGTAAAATACGCCAAGTATTCCAACGACAGGGCGCCGGAGTACGCCATCCGCACTGAGATCCGCAAGGATGAGGAAGAGAAGATTACCGTCAGAAAATACCCGGCAGGTCCGGAGGCCTCAGAGCATGTGCGTGCCATGGCAGTTGCCTGCAGGCAGCTGAGCGACCGCTATGAGGGCGGGAAACTACAGGTAAATCAATGCAGTCTCTACGAGGAAAACGGGGAGATCTTTACCGAATTTGAATTTGTGCGGGGAGTGACCCTCTCCGAACTGATGGACGCTTGTCTGGAGCGGCAGGACATGGACGGATTCCGGAGACTGTTTCATGCGTATCTGGAACGGATTTCGTACCACAGTGACTGCCCCGTGTCGGATTATGACTTGATTTTTTCCAATCTTCTGGTGGACGGGGATACCTGGACGATGATCGATTACGAATGGACCTTCGGGAAGAGCATCGAGACGAAGGAGCTTGCGTTCCGCGCCCTGTATTGTTATCTGCTTGAAAATGAGAAGCGTAACTGCATTGATCTGGCAGGCCTTTTGGAGGAACTGCAGATCACGGAGGCAGAGGCGGAAGCCTTCAGGGAACAGGAGAGAGACTTCCAGAGCTTTGTCACAGGCAGGCGCCTCGCCATGGCGCAGATGCGCGACCTGATCGGACATCGCGTGATAGAGCCCTGCAAGTGGGTGGATAAATATCAGGATGCTGACAATGTGAACCGTGTGCAGGTATATGAGGATACCGGGAGGGGCTTCCTCGAGGAAGAATCCTACTTTGTGAAGGACGCCTATCAGGGAGACCGGCTCATCGAGACGACCCTGCATGTGAACGGCAATGTGAGAGTACTTCGTATCGATCCGGCGTTTGCAAGCTGCGTGGTACGGATTCTGGAGATGACCTTCAACGGACAACCCGTACCCATAGAGAATCGCAAGGTATTGCTCATCAACGGCCGCATTGCCAAGCCGGCGACCTGCATCTTCCCGACCGAGGACCCGAATATCCATATCGTATTGACGCAACTGCCGAACCGTCAGGCTGAAAACACCCTGTTCGTACGCATGGAGGTGGCGCGCGTGCCCCTTTCCATGACGACCGAGCTGGCAGCCTCCGTGAAGAAGATTTTCTAGGGAATGCCCTGCATCGGCCCGCGTTTCTAAAACATGGCACACCCACGTAAATCCGAATGGGCACCGCGATAAATTGGGGGTGTTGAATGAATTCTCCCTTTTCGGAATTCTGCTCCTGTCGTTCCTGATGAATCAGGTATCATGAAACAATCGACAGCAAAACATTTTTCATCTGACCGGAATGGGCATATACGCAAAAATGAATCTGTAAAGCCCAAAATGGTAGCTTCTCATGTCATAAAAAAGCTCAATATTCGTTCATTTTGGGCATATAGAAAACAATAGTCTCAGAATACCCAAAATCGTCGGATTTTCTGGGCATATGGATTGTATTATGTCTTATATGCCCAAAATCACTATTGATATATGCAGACTATAACCCTCAAACGAACAGTATTGATATAACCACATTTGAGAATTACATATTGCGAATTGATTGTAATAAAGCAGAGGATGGATTAAGAACTACTCCTTGCTCACAAAATTCGCTGAATGCTTTGGCAATAGATGAGCCACTTGAGTATGCTCGGCTTGCTTTAGATGGCGAAATGCAGGCTTGGGTGGATGCGATTGATAGTTTGGAAGTTTGGTGATTTTTGATAAATGTTGGGAGAATATCTAGATTTGGTGTGGTACAATAAAAGAGCAAAATAAAAGAAAACTTGAAGTGTGCGCCCAGCCAAGGGCAATTAACCTAACAGGTGGAAATCCTGTCTG
>JAEDDX010000035.1 GCA_016293615.1 Acetatifactor sp. | reverse complement strand
CTCATGTACGCTCGGGTGAAACCAAATGGCCCCTTTGGGGCCGCTTGGTTTCCTTCCTCGCTACACGTTGAATCTGAAGAGGATAACATCGCCGTCGCGGACAATATAATCCTTGCCTTCGATGCCGACAAGACCTTTTTCACGGGCAGCGGCCAGGGAGCCCTGCTCGAGCAGATCTTTGTAGTTCACGACTTCCGCCTTGATGAAGCCGCGTTCGAAGTCGGAGTGAATCTTTCCGGCGGCCTGAGGTGCCTTGGTACCGATCTTGATGGTCCAGGCTCTGGTCTCATCCTCACCCGCAGTCAAAAAGCTCATCAGTCCAAGCAGCTTATAGCTTGCCGCGATCAGCTTGTCGAGACCGGACTCCGAAAGTCCCAGATCCTCCAAAAACATCTGCCTCTCATCATCCTCCAGCTCAGAAATCTCCTGCTCGATCTGTGCGCAGATTACAAACACACCGCTGTTCTCTGCCGCAGCGAAATCACGAACCTTTCCAACCATCTCGTTCGATGCGCCGTCATCTGCCAAATCATCTTCCGCTACATTTGCGGCATAGATGACCGGTTTCCAGGTCAGGAAATTGTACTCCTTCATCAGTGCCAGCTCATCCTCATCAAGATCTGTCAGGCTCTTAGCCATCTTGCCCGACTCCAGGTGCGTCTTGATTCTCTCCAAAAGAGCCTGCTCCTTGGCAAGGGTCTTGTCCATTCTGGCAGCCTTCACGACCTTGGCATATCTTCTCTCAAGCACTTCCAGATCAGAGAAAATCAGTTCAAAATTGATCGTTTCAATATCGCGGAGCGGATTTACACTGCCATCCACATGAATCACATTGGTATCCTCGAAGCATCTGACCACATGAACGATGGCATCTACCTCACGAATGTTGGAAAGGAACTGATTTCCCAGACCTTCTCCCTTGGATGCGCCCTTTACAAGACCTGCGATATCAACAAACTCAATGACGGCAGGCGTCACCTTCTTGGAATGATACATATCTCCCAAAAGCTTCAGCCTCTCATCCGGCACAGGCACAATACCGATATTCGGGTCAATGGTACAGAACGGATAGTTTGCGGACTCAGCACCGGCCTTGGTCAGAGAATTGAACAGCGTACTCTTTCCGACATTGGGTAAACCGACGATTCCTAGTTTCATACTCTCTCTCCTTTGGGGACGTTTCTTTTGTCACACATAGCGTCCCTCTGTCACATTTTTCGTATTCATTGTTTTACCGTCTCTATTTACAACAAACACCACATTTTGTAATACTATCACATAACACCCCAAAACTCAACATTTACCCTTTACTTTTATTCCAAAATCCGTATAGTAGGACGAGACAGACTATTCTGTTTCTATCTTCTTTTTCCGTTCGATTTATGATCTTCCGTTTTATCCCCGATTTGTAATGCTTCAGAGCCACGCCAATCTGTAACAGCTCGACCATTTATGGTCAGATTCTTTACAGTTCTAATCCCATGTCAACACCATTTCCCCAGCAGGTAGATGGGGTTCAGGAGGTTTGTTTCTCCGAGAAGGGAGACCGCAAACAGAACGATCAGCACCGCGGCTCCCGCTCCCATCGCCATGAATCTGTCCTTCCACAGACTTCCGAACATCGCGATCAGCAGTCCGAGGACAGATGCCGCAAGCATCCGATAGAGAAAGGTCAGCATCAGATATCCGGATATGGTGACATCTAAAGGAAAGTCCCGCAAAATGGTCAGGCTCTGTACCGCCACCGTAAGATTCGGAAAACCCATCGATTCGGAGATATGGAACAATTGGACTCCGTGCAGCAGCAGGCAGGTCAGGCAGCAGAACCCCACCACCAGTATGGGTTTATACAAGAGCATCGCGCGTCGCCCCAGATAGGAGGTCCTGATCGTACCGCTCATGCGGTTCTGCTTCTCCAGGGCATATACGCCGCCCACTGCCGTCAGGATGACCAGAAACTCCAGAAATGACGCACGGTTTCTTGTCTGCTCATCCCGGTTGATCAGCAAATCATAGGAAAACGGTTCCACAAGCCACACACTTCTGCCGGTCTTTTGCGCATACTCATACCCGGCCTGAATCTCTTCATAGACCGGAAGGAAGCCTTTCTGCGTCTCCAGATTTTCCCAAAGCTTCCCCTCCGCTTCCCCATAGTGCTCGGCATGGAAAACCTCCTGCTTTGAAAGCTCCTCCATGATATTTCGATATCTTTGCTCCGCATTCTTCAGAATCTGCAGTTCACGGTCTGCTTTCTCGATACACGCTTCGTCAATCTCTCCCTGATATTTGAGGTAATACAGTTTTTCCATGGCATTTATGGGATAATAGTATTCATATCGGAACGACAGTCCGATCTGAACTGCCACAGCCGCGGCAAGCAGCAAAAGCGCCCCCTGGCGAAGATACAGTTTATAGAACTCCCAGCCGAACAAGGTTCTTGACAGGGCAAACCGTTCTTTGACTGCATAGATACGGTCCAGCAGTTTCTCACCGACATGAAATTCTTTGGTGTAACAGCAGCTGTGCAATATTGCTCCGGCGACAAGGGCGGCCGATAGGATCACCGCAGTCATCACTCCGATCAGAAAAAGAGCATCCACACAGTGTCCGAACAGAGAAAAGAAAAGCGCGTCATAGCAAAAACAATCACTAAATACAACGGCCCAGAGGTTTGCATATTTCAGGACCCGAAGGGATGACACGCCCGGGATCAGCAAAAACAAAGCCGCCTCCAGGCAGACCGCAAACAAAGGAAGTCCATACGCCAAAGCCTTGCTGAAACTGCCAAGCATCAGGTAAAAAAGAAACGCCGCCAAAAAGGCTCCTGCTATTTTTAACAAAAGCAGCTGACCGATAAACTGTCCGATGGTCAACTGATAGGGACACCTCATGAATTCCGGCAGGGACTGCAGCGTTCTGTCAAGCCCCTCCAAACCCATGGTCAGCTTCGTGCACAGCAGGCTGCTGCCATGCAAAAAGAATACTCCCTGCAGGGAACCGGCCAAAAGGACCAGACTTCTCGTAAAAAACAGTTTCCCTCTCCCGCCTGCGGTACTGCGGACCATATACTGCAGTCCCTTCCTTCTCTCTGCCTGAAGGTCGTACACCAGACAGCCCATGTAAAACAGCAAAAGGACATCCCCCACCCGGTACTGCAGCCAGAGCACCAGGCCTCTGTTGTCCCCCGGCAGCACCGAAATTCCCTGCAGGCTTTGGTACATGCCGGTGATCCTCTGCATCTGTTCCCGGGAAAATCCGGACTGAAACAAGCCAAGAGAGATCATTTTCTGCCCTTGTTCTACCGTTCTGTCAAGAAACTGCGGATACTCCTCCAGATACGCCTGCTGCTGTTCTCCCGTGAGGGTAATATCCTTGCCGGCATCCGCGCAAAAGAAGAATACACCGATGTTCATAAAGCATAACAGAAGGAGAATACACCAGTTTTTTCTGCCAAACACACGCGAAAACTCTTTCATCTATCGGCCCTCCGCATAAAACAGATATACATCCTCCAAAGTCAGGTCGTTCACCCGCACGAACTCTTCCGGGAGCTCTTCCGCTGCCACACGCAGGACATAGCCCGTGCTGCGGCGGATCACCTCGCCCTTGGGATAGATCTCCTTCCACTTCTGCACTTCCTCGAAAGAGCCGTGGAATTCCCCGACTTTTCCCTCCAGCTCCGTCATCAGTTCCAAAGGTGAGGCAAAGCGGATCACTTTGCCGTGCTTCATCAGAATCACCTTCTCGGCGATACATTCGATATCGCTCACGACATGCGTCGCAAGCAATACGATCCGGTCCTTTGAAAGCGCTGCAATATGGTTTCTGAGCCGGATCCTCTCCTCCGGGTCCAGCCCGGCCGTAGGCTCATCCAGGATCAGTATCTCGGGGTCATCCAGCATTGCTGCGGCGAGCAGAACTCTCTGTTTCATTCCGCCCGAGAAAGTACCCAGTCTTCGATGCGCATGCTTTGCCAGACCTACCAGCTCCAAAAGCTCCCCGGTCTGCTTCCGGCAACTACGGCCCCGCATTCCCTTCAGCGCACCGATATAGCGCATGAACTGTCCTGCGGTAAAATCCTCATACATTCCCTGCAGCTGCGGTGTATAGCCGATCTCTTTCCGAAAGGCCGCCCCCATCTTCAGAATCTCCGTTCCATCGTACAGAATCTCGCCGGTCGTGCGCTTCAGATTGTCCGTCAGAAGATTTAAAAACGTGGATTTCCCCGCTCCGTTAGCCCCCAGAATGCCGTACACACCCTTCTCGAGCGTCAAAGACACATGATCGACTGCATAAAGATCTCCGTATGCTTTTGACAAATCTCTAACCTCTAACATGGCAAACCTCCTATCTCTTTCCGCAACTGTTCAGAGCCTGCAGGATTGCACAAAACGGGCCGAACAGTTCCCTTTTTTCATTGTAGCAGTTTGTACACAAAAGAAAACCGCCTCTGCAGAAGCGGTTTCTTTCCGGGCAGAAGCGGTTTTGTATCAGGTCATTGTGTCTTATGATTCTTCGGCGCACTGCAGCAGGATGGATACCTGAAACTCGCCGTCCTTCTCCTCGATGTCCACGGTCCCTCCATGTTTCTCGGCGATGCGCTTCATCCGTCCGATTCCAAGGCCATGGTTTTTGCTGTCGGGCTTCAGGGAGGCAAACCCGCTTCCCTCCCGTCTGACGGACAGATACCTGTTTTTGCAGAATATGCAGACCATCTCCATCTGAGTCTCCACCGTCAGGGAGATGCTTCTCTCGGACTCGGGCAGTCTTCGCACGGCCTCTATGGCATTGTCCAGAAGATTGCCGAACAGGGAACAGAACTCATAATCGGACAGCCCCGTCTCCGGCATGCCTTTATCCACATGCAAAGAGATGACAATGCTTTCCTGTTTCACCTGCTGCACCTTGTTCCAAAGGATCATATCTAGCATGTCAATACCTGTCTTCTCCGGCATGCGCGTGCCTTCCAGTTCTTCATTGATATGCCCCAGATAGGCTTTTGCCTCCTCCACCTTCCCCTGTTCCAACAGATATCCCATCGCACTGACATGGTTATGAAAGTCATGGCGCAGTACCCGGAGCTCCTGGTATCTGCTGTTAATGTCCTCGAAATACTGTTTCTCCGCTTCTTCTCTTCTGATACGGCTGTTCCGCGCCAGCAGTTTTTCTACCATGACGGCAGAACCTGCAACCAATATTCCCAAAGTGATCAGCGATATCGACTCCGCGGATACAGGCAGTCCAAACACGGTCACATTCTGATAGACGCCCATTCCTGTCTCGATGTCCAGAAGCGGATGCAGACCAAAGGGAGTATTCCGGCCGGCAAATTCCAACCCGATGATCCCCGCGCAGGAAACACCCCAGACGGTATAGCCCGACCGGAGGCAAAGCAGCGCCGTCGACCCCCAGAATACAGCAAGACCCAGCATCAGCTTGACGGCAGCGCCGATCAGAAACAGACTTTTCAGGGAAAAAGCATAGCGGGATGCCCGAAACAGCGGTATCGACTGTATCGGCACATTCAGGTCACACATTCCCCATATCTGTTCCACGGTGATATATTCCGCTGCTGACAGGCAGGCCATTCCGCAGAGCAATATCACGGAGCAGAGCAATAACGGTATCCGTCCTTCCCGGAACATTGCCCGCCCGGTTTTTCTGCTTCCGGCAAAGCAAAAAGCAAAGGAAACCGCAAGCAGCAGCATCAGTCCTTCACCGAAACGGCTCTCCAGATAAGCAGTCACGCCCAGTGTGCTGACCGGTTCGGGCGTTATCGTTTTTTTTGCATAAAAATCACGCGCCGTCTTCTGTATCAGTTTATCGCGGTTTTTGCTAAGCAGGGAGATATCTCCCATCTTCTCCATCTTTTGGAGCATGCTGTCGCAATAGGCTTCATATCCGTCCGCATACTGAACCATGTATTGGGAATAGGTCAATATTTTTCTGCGAAGGGTCGCTCCCTCAAGTGTGAGGGAAAAGCGCGAAAGGATCTCTTCTCTGGCATCCTCTGAATAGAACGGATTCTCCAGAGAATGAAAGCCGCTCATCTTCTCTTCCAAAACGATACAGTACGCCCTCAGCGCATCGAGCTCCTCCGTCTCGATTTTGACTCTCTCCGCCAGGCTCTGAGCCTGCACGGGATGTCTCATGTACTCCTCCAACTGTAGAGCCTCCGACGCGTCAAAACCGGTCCCTGTTTCATCCTTGATCACACGGTTTGTGAGGTCGTTCCCGGTCAGCATCACGCAAAGGACCGTGCAGAGTACCGTCAGCATGATAAGCGGCAGTATGTTTCTTCCTCGTGACATTATAGGCGGCCTCCTACCATAGCAAGAATCTGTTTCATCACCAGGCTGCGCTTTCTCCTGCTGAGCGGCAGCTTACCCCCGTTTTGCATCTCAACGGTATCCCTGCCAACCCGTCTGATACAGCAGACCTGTACAAAGATCGATTTATAGATTTCCACAAAACCGGCTCCGTCCAGCTTCTGTGCGACCTTACCGATCGGACAGCTTAAGTGATAGGAGCCGTCCGTCGTCACGAGAAGACTTCCTCGGTTCTCCGATTCCGCCCAGAGAATCTCCTGCCTGGGAACGAGGATGACCTCGCCGGAAAGTGTTTCAAAGGCAAGTCTCCCCCGGGTACGCTTCTCCATAAACCGGACAAGCGCTTTCGTCATTCCTTCCCTTAAATTGGACTTCACGATGTAGTCGAGCGCCTGTACCTGATAGCCTTCCGTGGCACGGCCTTCCAGACCTGTCACAAACAGAATCTCACATTTCGGATCCATCGTTCTGACCCTGACTGCCACCTCGATACCGTCGCTGTGTTCCATCTGAAGATCCAGCACGATCAGGTCATATCCGGCTCCCCCCTCCATGCTCTGAAGCAGGAAAAGGCCGTCTTCGAAGGAGTCTACCGTACATTCCACAGACTCTTCCTCAAAGAAAGCCTCGATTTGTTCCCGTTCTATTGTTCGAATCAGTGTTTCATCCTCACAAATTGCAACTCGCACTTCCTTTTCTCCCCGTCTCCTTCTATCTGCAGTCATCAAACGTAAAGACTTCCTTCCAATCGACTACACCCTTTAGTATATCAGAAATGGGGCAGGAAAAGATAGTGTATTTTTAATAACGAATCGGTTCCGCCCCCTCAACGGCGCCTGTACCTGCGCAAGCACTTTTCCGTGCGTCTCGTCCTCCTGTCAAAACAGTCAGCGGCACTCTTCGAAGGTAAATACCTCCTCCCAGACCGTTTCACCATTGATGGCCTTGTCCAGCGGGCAGGTATAGATGGTATAGGGCAGATAGAAGCCTCCGTTCTTTCCCTGCGATACTTCATCGTTGGGTACTCTGGCGCTAAAGTATAGCACATTGTCTTTCACCTTGTAAGTACAATTGATCAGACGATCGGAATAATGCTCGCCATAGGGATCCGTCGGAGGCTCTATGACAGCAAGGAGTTTCCCGTGGGTCTCATCCTCAGCCACGCTTATGATATATAACATTCCGGTCTGTGTTCGGATCAGTATGAGATCCTCGTACATCAGGGTCTGGTATGCTAAGTACACGGCACCCTCCGGGGCGATCGGCAGATCAATCCGCTCCAGCTCCGTCATGTCCTCCGCAGAGGTCACAGACAGAGAAACGGTGAGCGTTCTCGTTTCCTTGTCTCGGGACTGCAGAATACGGTACGCTTTGTCCTGCGTCACAAGGTCATACGGCAGATACCTAGGGGCATCGGGATCAATGCCCCACTTCTTCATAACCTCCCTCTCTTCTTCCGTATAGTTGACGGGAATAGGCGCCATAGCGTGCTGCGAAACAGAATAACGATACACACGACCGCCCGATATGTAGCTGTCCGTCTTGAAATAGAGATAATCTCCGCAGACTCTCAGATAATACGGGATTTCTCCCTGCTTATTCTCCGTGCTGAAGATCTGTTCCGTACTGCCGTCCTTTAGGTTCATACGGACCACTCCGCCTCCCTGAAAGCCTCTGGAGGCCTGACCGATCTGCAGACGATACGGCAGATATGCCTCCCCTTTATAGATCACGCAGCACATATAATCATCAAATTTTTCTCCGAGCTGGAAATTTTCAGGCAGAATCTCCTCTTCCTCGCGGATGGTATTCTCCGCCTCAAACACCACCCCGACTCTGTCTATGGAGGAGCCGTCAAGCGCCGCCTTATAAAGTGCAAACCGGACGATCACCCCGTCATGCTCCACTCCGTAAATATATAAAGCGCCGTCATATAGCTGTGTGTTCAGCACAATCAGATTTTTGTAGATTGCGACACAGGTTTCCGGATCAGTGTGGTCACACTCGGGCTTGTTGCAAAGCATCACATTGGTCCGGGTGTTTTTGTCATAGTAGCGAAGCATCATGTTGTACTTTTTAGCCCACAGCTCGTCTGAACTATCACTGTATCCCAGATTGTAATAATACCCGTTCTCAGTCTCCAGGATGGCAGTATACCCGGAGTTTCCGAAGCTTTCCTTTTCCACACGCGCATCCGCGTCCTGATCGTCTGTTTTCGCACAGGCGCAAAGCCCCAGCACAAGGCCGGCAATCATTCCATATAAGCTTATCCGTTTCATCTTCTCAAGCCTCCTCTGTCCTCATTGTACCAAACCGGTCGGAAAACGAAAACAGCAGTTTCAGAAGTGGTCGCTTTCGGCGCAGAAGCGGCAAAAAACTGATCGGGAAAACTGATGGAATCAAAATAATGCCTCCTTCGTTCCCACGAAAAAGGCATTTCCATACGAACAGTTAAACCTCCTGACCGGTATCCCCGGAGAGATGATTCCCAAAAATGTGACAGTGGGACACTCTATGTGACAAAAGAAACATCCCCACGGTGATTGCCGATGCCGCGCACAAGATCCAGGGAAGTTTGCCCGTCGTGGCCTGCTCTGCTTTCAAGGCCGCCTCTTCGCAGATGCACAAAGACAATAGCGCCTGTGCTCCCAATCCATTTTGTACGCTGTGGCAGACAGCCGCAGGAAACACGGAGCCGGTCCGCACGGTCAGGAAGGTCAAAAACGCATTCATCAGCACACAGCACAGACACATGCACAGGATGCCCTTCCACGGATACCCGGGATAATCGATTCCGAAGTTGTGTCCGGCAATGGTCAACGGCGCATGCCACAGTCCCCAGATGATACCTCCCACCAGAATAGCGGCAGGCATCGGCATCAGTTCCGCCAGCTTCGGCATCATATATCCCCGCCAGCCGAATTCCTCCCCAAACGCATGAATGAAAAGATAGATATTGGACGCCACGCCTATGAGAAGCATCGGCAAAATGACATTCCATTTGGTGTCGGCGAATAAGGTCTCAAAGGAATACCCCTTCAGATACACGAAAATCATCAAAAGCGCGCCCAGGACCGCTTCCGCCACAGGCATCAGCACTGCTGCCAGATAATACCTGATTTTGCCCTTCAGCCGGAAGGAGACGAAAGTATTGCCAAAGCCCTCTCTCGTAAGCAGTCGGGTGAGCAGTGCGGCGAATGTCGGAAAAAACATTCCCACAAGCCCTGTCAATGTAAGCACGCCGGCCGGTGCATTGAGCCAGAAGTATCCGTCATATCGGGCGTTCAGGCACTCCGTCATCACCCATAAAGGCACACTTGCAAGCACCACAAAGAGAATCAGTCGTAACACCGTCATCCGTTTACCCTTCATAATGTATTACCCCCTTTCGATAAACTGCCACGCTGTAGCGGTAGGATAACCAATAAGCCGCCAGCGCGATATAGGGGAGGCACCCAAGACACCAAAAAGTTTTACCTGAGAAAACGGCCTCCTGCAGTGCTGACAGGGGATCCTCCTGCCGGAAGAAAGAAAGATCGCCGAAGAGACCATAGACTGCGACTCCCAGCATCATCAGGGCAAACACAACCGCCTTGACATAGGAGCCAAAAGAACCGCCCAGTCTCACAGCAACAGCCAGTTCTAACGACTGGAGCAACAGCAAAAGGCAGCAGAGCAGAAAGGCCGTCGACGCCATGGCTAAG
This sequence comes from Acetatifactor sp., assembly GCA_016293615.1. Taxonomy (GTDB): domain Bacteria; phylum Bacillota; class Clostridia; order Lachnospirales; family Lachnospiraceae; genus Acetatifactor. The sequence continues at coordinate 18,309 of JAEDDX010000035.1, read as the reverse complement.
GTTTGTTCATACCATGCCCCGAGGATCGCATCCACCACCAGCCAGAGTGCCGGAAGCATCAGATCAATCGCAAAAAGAATCTTGTATTTTGCGCCCAGATACCCTTCCACGGATGCCGGAGAAGCAATCGCAAAGCTGCACCAGAGATCTCCCTCACAGTTTTTGAAAAGATCCATGCTGACCAGTTCCGTTGACAATAGAGAACCGAAAAGAATGATCCCGCCGACGAATGTAGCACTTGTCATATCCATTTCATTGGCATGATGCATCAGAACCACATAAGCAATCCAGGCAGCCACCAGAAACCCTTCAATCACTGCCATCATGATGAGATTGGCCCTTGACAACACAATATTATGATAGAGATATCCTTTCATCATTTTTCCCTCCTCTTGAGCAGGGCGGTCATTCCGAACAGGCCCAGACACCAGGCTGCAATTCCCAGCAGGACAGCGAGTGTAAAGAATCCCGAGAGTTTATCAAAGCAGTAGATTAACAAGTCTGCCGGCAGGGCTGCGTTTTGCGTCGGAGTCGCCCGAAAGACATAGATTGTCCAGGGGACCGCAAACATCACCATCAACGCAAAGCCTGCCTTATCCAGAGAATGAAAAACCATAACCAGCAGCTGCAGGATAATGGATATCACCGACACTGCCACCGCCATGACGATCACTGCCTTCAGCTCCCGGAAAGTGACCGATCTACCGGAAATGAGACACATGGCTGCGGTATACACAAACGCCACCACGCAGGCAGACACAGACACCACCAGCTGCATCAGATATCTGGCTGCCGCAAAACAGATGGGGCTCACGGGCGTCGTCCGCCGGAACCTCTTCCACGCAATCAGCTCGTCCTTTACGGTTCCCGCTTCCACCATGGACAAAATACAGCTGAAGATGGATACCTGCGGATAGAAAAACACCATTGCTTCAATCAGGCATCGGGCTTCTGTGCCCTTAATCTCTCTCAGATTGCCGACCCGGAAGCTCAGCATGACCAGCAGACCCATCAGTGTACAAAGAGAAAAGATCAGAAGATTGATCAGGAAAGACTTCCTGGCAAGGATCTGTTCCCGCCACATCAGTGCTTTCAATGTGGATGCTCTCATCATGACCACTCTCCTTTTTCACGATTGACATAAAACAGCATGATTTCCTCCAGAGTCGTTTTCTCGCAGACAATGTCCGGATACTTTGCATGTGCCGCTTCTCTGTCCGCAACCATCACCTCCACATTGTATTCTCCGACTCTGGCGCTGATATAGTCCTGCCTTGCAACGGTCTCAAACTCTTTCCTGCTGCACTTTAACAACGCATGCCGTTCCAACAGCTCATCCTTGTAGCCGGTCAGATACACTTTTCCCTTGTCAATAAAGGTAACTGCGTCCGCAATCTTCTCCAGATCGCTGGTGATATGCGAGGACATGAGGATGCTGTTGGTGTCATCCTTCAGATACTCTCTGAAAATGTCCAGAATCTCGTTTCGCACAACAGGATCCAGCCCGGTCGTCGCTTCATCCATGATCAGCACCTTTGCGCCGTGCGACAGGGCTGTGGCAATCTGCAGTTTCATCTTCATACCCTTGGACAGAGACCTGATCTTCTTGCGTCTGGGAAGCTGAAATCGATCCAGATAGGAGAAAAAAGTCTCACTGCTCCAATTCACATAGAGCCCCTCGAAGACACGGTTCAGCTGCACGGCATTGAAACAGTCCTGGAAGGGTATCTCGTCAAACACTGCGGCAATCTGCTCCTTGATCTCATACTCCTTTTCGATATGATCCATCCCCAGAATCCGGACGGAGCCGCCGTCGGTCCTGATGATATTCAAAATAGCCTTGATCGTGGTGGTCTTACCCGCACCATTCTGACCCACAAAACCCATGATCGTGCCTCTCGGCACCGCAAAGCTTACATTGTCAAGTGTGAATCCGTCATATTTCTTCGTCAATCCCTGAATCTCTATGGCATTCTCGTAATCTGCCGTCCCGTTGCCGTTCCCGCTTACTTCCTTCATTGCAAACCGCCTCCCGCCTCTGTCATTTTTCTTCGTGGTATAAAAGTTCCAGCATTTCCTGCATGTCCTGCAGGGGAAGATCCATCATTCTCGCCTTCTCGCAGGCCTTCATCAACAGTTCTTCTACCTGACGCATCGACTCTTCTCTCAAAAATTCAGTATTCTGCGCCTTCACAAAGCATCCCCGTCCGGTAAAGTTCTCGATAAAGCCCTCCCGCTCCAGCTCCTCGTAAGCGCGCTTCGTCGTAATCACGCTGATACGAAGCTGTGTGGCCAGATTCCGCATGGAAGGCAGGGGTTCTCCTGCCCTCAGGGTCCCGTTGATAATCTGAACCTTCATCTGGGTGACAATCTGCTGATAGATTGGTTCATCCGTTGCGTTGCTTAAGATAATATCCATGGAATACCTCTTTTATATTGTATATATACGATATATACACTTTATCATGCCGTCTCTCCCCTGTCAAGTCTTACAAACAAGTATTTTTGTTCAGGAAGGCGTCCCCTGCCAAGGCCTGCGTGTCCGGTTGCAAATACATCCGGTTTTGCTCGGAAGGCGTCCCGCCATGACCCGTATGTCCGGTTGCAGATACATCCGGTTTCGCTCGGAAGGCGTCCCCTGCCAAGGCCTGCGTGTCCGGTTGCAGATACATCCGTTTTTGCTCGGAAGGCGTCCCCGCCAAGGCCTGCGTGTCCGGTTGCAGATACATCCGGTTTTGCTCGGAAGGCGTCCCCGCCATGACTCGTATGTCCGGTTGCAGGCATATCCGGTTTCGCTCGGAAGGCGTCCCTGCCATGACCCGTATGTCCGGTTGCAGATACATCCGGTTTTGCTCGGAAGGCGTCCCCGCCATGACCCGTATGTCCGGTTGCAGATACATCCGGTTTTGCTCGGAAGGCGTCCCGCCATGACCCGTATGTCTGTTGCAGACTGTAGTGAGTCGTCGGTACTTGGGACTCGTACTTTGAGTCCCTATGTACCGCTACGACGAACTCCAAGCGAGAGCGTGTCTGCAATCGGACATACGGGGCTTTGGCGCTGGGGCGCATTCCCCGGAAAGAAGTGTCTGCAACCGGACATACGGGGCTTTGGCGCTGGGGCGCCTTCTCCGGAAAGAAGTGTCTGCAACCGGACATACGGGGCTTTGGCGCTGGGGCGCATTCCCCGGGTACCAAAAGAGGGATATTTCGACAGGCTGTATATCCTGTCAAAATATCCCTCCGGGAATTTGAGTTTATTTTATTCCATACTCTCATGATGAATGGCCTTAACGGCATACATTCTGATATCTGCAAGCTGCAGGCTCTCCTGCAATGCAAACGCTTTGCCTTTTTCCAGGAGAATCCCGCCGACGCTGACACTGATCGGGAAAGAAATATCCGCTTTCCTCTGATCGGTTTCGACCTGTCTCTCAATTTCGGCTTCCAACTTCTCCACGGTGATGCCGTCCCGACTCTCGCCGACAATCACGAATTCGTCACCGCCGAATCTTCCGACATAGAAATCTTCCGGGATGCTCTTTCGCATCGCCTGTGCGACAAGCCGCAGTGCAATGTCGCCGTATGCATGACCTCTTCTGTCATTGATGATTTTGAGCCTGTCAAGGTCAGCAATCATCAGGATACCCTGTCTGCCCTCCTCCTGCGTCTTTTTTAAGAACGGGAAGAGAATCCTCTCGCAGCCGGTACGATTATATACATTGGTCAGGGCATCCGTCACAGACAATGCCTCCAGCTTACGGTTCAGCTCACTGATCTGTACATTGGAGCGCACCTGTTCCAGATACTGTATCACATGGCGCGTCCAGATATAGAGAAGGTTAGAAGAGGCAATATTAAGGTTTCTGGAAAGCATTGCATATCCAAAGAGGGTATTCTCACTGTGAAGCGGTACGCAGACATAGATGCCGGGCTCGCTGTGTTCATTCGAAGCAGCGAACAACGCCTCCTTCAGGGAAAGTGTCTCATAGGGCTTCGCACATCCGTCTTTCATGGCACAGACAACATCCATCTTCTCAGGAAATCCTACCGTCTTTAACGCATCCTCATCCTCCGGCTCCGTGAAAAATTTCGGGTTCAGACTCAGGCTGAAATTTTCACCTTCCATAAAGCCCTCCTGCTCGAAGAAATGAGACAGGCTGTTATGCAGATCTTCGATGGACTTATCCTTTCGAACCGCCATATACAGATGCCTGAAATGCTGATCAATCGTCATCCCATCCAGACGATGTGTTGATATTCCTTGATTACGACCCCGCTCAGGAGCTCCCTTCTCACTCACAAGACCACAGCCGCAGCTTTCCCCATAGACGACCTTCGTCCGGATGCTGATCTTCTGAGGCGTCTCCTTTCCCTCGATGAGGTCAAGCAGAATGTCCACCGCCTTCTCCCCCATGGTCGTCCACTCCTGGGTGACGGTGGTGATGGACGGACAATGCTCCTGCGCCTGTCTGAGGCAGTCATAACCGGTCACTTTGACCTGCTGCGGTACGGAAATGTCATGCTCCATGAAATATTCGCACACAGCTATCGCCATCAGGTCGTTGGCACAGATCACTGCGTCGGGCAGCTGCGGGTTCCTGCGCAGGCATTCTTTGATGCAAACCTTCGCCGACTCAGCCGACCAGTCTCCAAAGTAAATATCTTCCTCCCGCAAAGGGGCTCCGCAGTTTTGGGCAGCGTCCTTCACAGCATTCAGTCTGATGCGGCATTCCTCATGTTCCTCATATCCGCCGATAAACACGATTCGCCCGATATTGTGTTCTATGATCATATGGGAAGTCAGTTCATATGCTCCGGAATAGTTGTCCGTCTCCATGAAAACCGCTCCGTCCATCGGACACTGCAGACTCACAGCCGGAATCTTTGTCTGAGCGATTCTCTCGGCCAGATAATCGAATTCCGCCTGTTGATTAAAGGAATTGGTCAACAACACCGCACCGTCAAACTCACGCAAATCGGGAAGCCTCAGGATACTGGTCTCCCCATTGTTTTCTGTCGGCCGGCCAGAATGCGTCGAGAAATGCACAAAGGCAAAAACATCCGTATTCGCTTCCTTCGCACGTTTCCAAATTCCTTCTCCGACCTGTTGCAGATACTCACTTCCCCATCCGTTTGAAAATACCGCTATTTTTCTTCTCATACTACACCCATAATTAATATTTCTTCTTCATCTTGAGTTCTTCATACAGCAGAACATAGTTATCGTATCTCATCTGCGGAATCTTACCTTCCGCAACAGCTTCCCTCACACCGCAAACCGGTTCGCTGATGTGAGAGCATCCCCCAAATCTGCAGAACTTCTCATACTGTGCAAACTCCGGATAGCACCATGTAAGCTCCTCCTTCTCAAGGTCAAACAATTCCAGGGAGCTAAAGCCCGGGGTATCCAGAATATAAGTATCCTCGCCTGCTGTCAGCAGCTCCGTGTGTCTGGTCGTATGCCGGCCGCGCTCGATTTTGACACTGATCTGCCCCGTCTCCATCACTGTCTCAGACTGCAGACAGTTGACCAGAGAGGACTTTCCGACGCCGCTGGGTCCCGCCACCGTCGTGGTCTTGCCCCGCAGGAGCTCCTTTAGTGCTTCGATACCGGTTCCGTCCTTTGCGCTGACCGAAATGCATTGGTAGCCGCAGGATTCGTAAATCTCTCTGTATTTTGCCCCGTCGCCGTCCTCATCCAGATCCAGCTTATTAAAGCAGATCATGCAGGGTATTTTCTGCTGCTCCATCATGATCAGAAACCGGTCGAGCAGATTAAAATTCGGCTTGGGCTTTACGATGGCAAAAATCACAAGCGCCTGGTCCACATTGGCAACCGCAGGCCGGATCAGTTCACTGTGCCTGGGAAGGAGCGCCCGGATGTTTCCCAGCTTGTTCTCCTCGTCCAGAACATCCAGCTCAACATCATCCCCCACCAAAGGCTTTTTGCGGTCCTTGCGGAAGACTCCCTTTGCCTTGCACTCGTAAGTGGCTCCCCCACTGTATACATAATAGAATCCTGCGATTCCTTTGATTATCTTTCCGCGCATTCGCTTCGTTACTCCGCTGTAAATGATATCGTCCTGGTGATGGTTCTGGACTCCGGCACTCCGGGAACCGTATTACCCTCCTCATCCACGGTGGGATCTCCCGTAACTGTATAGGTCAATGTCAGCGTACCGCCGGGAGAACTCAGATTCGTATAATTTGCGGAGATCGGGAAGGAAGTCACCATACTGCTCTCGCGCAGCACGGTTCCGTCTTCTGTCACAAGCTTCACATCCACCGGAGAACCGGCCACATACTGCGGATCCTCCAAAGCGGGAGATTCAATGTTTAAGTTACATTTATAGGTCACCTTCTGGGGAGCCGGTCCCTGGCTGATCTTAATATCGATCGCCGCCCCCTGCTCCAGCCAGGAATTCACGGAATAGCTCTGGTAGCAGACCTGCCCGACAGGATACTCCGAATAGACATAGGTCACGCTGCCGATGCTAAGCTTGGCTTCGGTTGCCGTCACTGTGGCATCCATCTCAGACAGCCCCATCAGATTGGGCACCTTCACCTTTACGATCTCATTGCCGAGGCTGACGGTCAGGGTGACAGTGGTCTCCCTCGGCGCCTTACTGCCTGCATTCGGCACCTGCGCAGCCACCTGTCCGGCAATGACGGTATCGGAATAAGCTTCCATCTTGATGACCTCAAAGCCTGCCGATATCAGCTTTGCGTACGCTTCCTCATAGGTCAGATTCAGAACAGACGGGACCTCGATCCCCTGAGGACCGGCGCTCGCCGTCAGAATCACGGTGCTGCCCTTCTCCAGTTCGGAGCCTGCCGTCACATTGGCGCTGATGATGATACCGGCTTCAATGACATCTGACTCTTCGTACTCCACCTTGGACTTGATGCCGATCTCGGTCAGCATATTGCGCGCTGACTCCACGGTATATCCTCTGAGATCCGGCATTTCCACCTTCTCCACGGCGGGAGCGGAACTCTCCGAAGGTCCGGTCTGAATCAGTGCACTCGAGGTCTCCTCCGTATTGATGACATTGCCTGAGCTTCCGAAGTCATCCCCAAGCTTTCCGAAGATTTTCAGGGCTATCAGTAAAATAATAATACAGATTGCAAACCCCAGAGCGATTGTCAAAATGGTTGTGATCTTCTCCGTGCGGGGATCGTAATCGTACTCGTCGCCATCTCCGCCTTCGTCATCATACGCTTCATCGTCCTCCCGAAGGCGCATGGAATCCGTTCTGTCGGCCGCATCCGCCCTGTGGGCTGCCGCCTTTTTGATCTGGCTGACTTCACCCTCGGAGATCATTCTGGTGCTGCCTTCCATGTCCGGTTCGTCCTGCACGGCAATATCCTGCTCGGGATTCATCAGAGACTGCTTCAAATCAGCGATCAGCTCCGCCATGTTCTGGTATCTGCGGTCAGGCGACTTCTGACAGCACTTCAGCACGATAGATTCCACACTCGTGGGAATCTCCGGCACATACTCCTTCGGGGAGGCGATCTCCTCCTGAATATGCTTGATGGCAATGGCCACCGTTGTCTCTCCGTTAAACGGTACTCTGCCGGTCAGCATCTCAAACAAGGTGATGCCGAGCGAATAAATATCACTCTTCTCATCGCTGTAACCGCCTCTCGCCTGTTCGGGCGAGGTATAATGCACAGAGCCCATCACATTCGAGGTAATGGTATTGCTGGTAGCAGCCTTCGCAATGCCGAAGTCCGTCACCTTGACCTTGCCCTCCTTGGAGATGATGATGTTCTGCGGCTTGATGTCACGATGAATGATTCCGTTGTTATGGGCAGCCTGGATGCCCATGCTGACCTGCAGGGCAATGCTGACAGCCTCTCTATAGCCCAGTCTCGCCTTCTTTTCAATGTATTTTTTCAGGGTGATGCCCTCAACGAGTTCCATCACGATGTAGTAGATTCCGTTCTCCTCGCCGACATCGTACACATTTACGATATTCGGATGCATCAGCCCCGCTGCCGCCTGTGCTTCAATGCGAAACTTTGATACAAAGTTCGCATTTTCACTGAATTCCTGCTTCAATACCTTCACGGCGACAAACCGGTTCAGCTTGTGACATTTTGCTTTATATACATCAGACATGCCGCCGGTGCCGATTTTCTCTAAAATCTCGTACCGGTTGCCTATCATCATACCTATCTTAACCATTCATGCTCTCCAATCTCTTAAAATGAAAACCGTAAGAATCATCCCAAAGGCGAAATCAGTATCACGCTGATATTGTCGCGCCCCCCGTTTTCATTTGCCATGCGGATCAGTTCCTCCGCCTTCTCCTCAATACTCCCTCTGCCCTTCAGAATATCTCGGATTTCCTCATCCTTGAGCATATTCGTTAATCCGTCCGTACACATCAGAATCAAATCATTCTTCTGCAATCTGTGCTCGAAGAAATCAATTCTGACCGTCATTTCCACACCGACAGCCCTGGTAATAATATTCTTGTCCGGATGGTTTCTGGCCTCCTCTCTGCCGAGGCCGCCCCTCTTCACCATCTCTTCCACCCAGGAATGATCCCTGGTCACCTGTCGGAGCTGTTGTCCGTTCATCACATACAATCTGCTGTCTCCCACATTCGCCACATGCAATGTGTCCCCATCGCAGACAGCAGCCACAATGGTCGTGCCCATCCCTTCGAGCTCGGCAGAAGCCCCTGCGGAACGATACACGAAGGAATTGGCCGTTATGATCGCCTGCTCCAGAACCCTCTGAGGATTCGTCTCTGTGGATTCCGCAGTCTGTTCCGCTATGGTCGTCACGGCCAGCTTGGCTGCAAAATCACCTGCATTGTGACCTCCCATGCCGTCAGCAACCACAAACAGATTGGGCATATTCCCAACCGGCAGCTCGGATGCATATACATAATCCTGATTCAATTTTCTCATCTTTCCGATGTTAGTCACTGAAAAAGCTTTAAGCACGAACGCCTTCCTCCAAAGTCTGCAAAGACTGCGTGTGCTTGCGCCTCAGCTGGCCGCAGGCACCGTCGATATCTCTGCCCATCTCTCTCCTTATAGTAACATTTATTCCGTTTTTTTCAAGTTATTTTTGAATGCCCGGATTCTCGAAGCCTCCGATTGTACGAAATCCCGCTCCTTGATCGGGTTGACCGGGATCAAGTTGATATGACAGCAAAGCGGCCGGGCAAGCGAAATCAGTTCTCTTGCATCCTCGTCCGTATCATTGACGCCGCCGACCAGACTGTACTCGAAGGTGATTCTTCTGCCGGTCTGCTCAAAATACTCCGCGCAGGTCTGCATCAGTTCTTTGATAGAATATTTATATGCAATCGGCATCAGCTTTTTCCGTTTTTCATCCGTGGTCGCATGCAGGGACAGCGCCAGCGTGATCTGAAGCTTCTCCTCTGCAAGCCTGCGCATCTGCGGTACGATTCCGCAGGTGGATACGGTTACATTTCTCTGGCTGATGTTCAGGCCGTTCTCGTCGGTCAGTATTCTGAGAAACTTAAGCAGGTTGTCATAGTTGTCCATCGGTTCGCCCGTGCCCATGACGACGACATTGGAGACCCGCTCACCGGTCATCCTCTGTATGGCATAGATCTGATCCAGCATCTCGGAGGGAAGGAGGTTCCGTTCCAGTCCGTCCAGTGTCGAGGCGCAGAACTTACAGCCCATGCGGCATCCGACCTGGGAGGAAATGCAGACACTGTTGCCGTGATTGTATTTCATCCAGACACTCTCCACCACATTACCGTCCGCCAGTCCGAACAGAAACTTTTTCGTCCCGTCGATCTGGGACTCCTGCACCTGAACGACATCCAGGGCTGTGTAGCGATATTCGTTTGCACACTTTTCCCGAAGTGCTCCCGGGAGATTGCTCATCTCACCGAAGTCTCTCGCAAGCTTCACATGCATCCACTGATACATCTGTTTCGCCCGAAACGCCTTTTCTCCGAGTCTGTTCATCTCCTCTGTCAGCTCTTGCAGCATCAATGATTTTAAATCCGTTTTTTCTTCTGTCTGATTCTCTGCTCCACTCATTCTCATGACAACAATCCTTTACTGTTCCTCCGGCCGTCTGAAGACTGCGAAGAAGAAGCCGTCCGACTCCATGTATCCCGGCAGAAGCTGGATACAGGCAGCCTGCTCCCTCTCGGACAGGAAACAATCTTTTCCTGCCGCCATCCTGCGCTCCAGGGTGTCATTCTTCTCCTGCAGCAGTCTGTCGGGGATTCTGCCCTCCAGAGACTGCGGAAGGAAGCCGAGCTGTTCTGTGAGAAACCGTACCATTTCTTCATTCTCTGCCCGGTTGATGGTGCAGGTACTGTAGAGAAGGGTTCCGCCCGGTTTTACATAAGAAGTGCAGGCCTTTATGATATTCTTTTGCAATATGGTCAATTCTTCCAGCTGATCCCGGGAGGTTTTATATTTGATGTCTCTCTTCTTTCCGATGATACCAAGGCCCGAGCAGGGCACATCCAGAATCAGCACATCCGCCTTGCCGTCGCAGTCTGCGTCGTGGTCGTTGGCGTCCCACACCTGTACGCGGACATTCCCTGCTTCCATTCTGTCCAGATTTTCCTGAATCAGTGCCACCTTTTCCTCAGATATATCGCGGGCGAGGACCTGCTTCGCCTTCTGGGCTGCTGCCACCGTCTTCCCGCCGGGTGCCGCGCAGGCGTCGATGACAAAGTCACCCTTCCTGATTCCTGCCGCTTCCACCGCAAGTGCCGAGCTGACATCCTGAATCGTCCAAAGCCCTTGGGCAAAACCGGGCAAGGTGCTGACATTGTCACTGTTTTTCATAAAATACAGATTTGGCAGATATCTGCTCTGCGTCAGCTGAACTCCCAGCGCGCGCATTTCCTCCAGGAGACGCTCCTTCTCGGGTGCCGGGAGGCTGTCCCTTAGTCGGATCGACACGGGATGGACCTCCAGAAGACCTGCCAGAAGTTGCTCCGTCATTTCTTCCCCATACTCCTCCAGCCAGAACCGCACCAGCCACTCGGGCATGGAATAACGGATGGCAAGGAAGGTTACCGGCTCCTTCGTCCGGTCCGGCAGCGGTAAGTTCTCTTTGTGCCTGGAGACGGTCCGAAGCACACCGTTGACAAAGCCCTTGAGATTGCCAAACTTTCTCTTCACAGCCAGCTTGCACGCCTCATTGCACACGGCGCTGTCCGGCACGCTCTCCATATAGAGGAGCTGATACACACTCATGCGGAGCAGGCACCTGATCAGGGGTTTCATTTTGTGCACAGGCACAGAGGAGAACGCATTCAGGTAATAGTCCAGTTCCTGCTTTCTCTCCACGGTACCTTCCGTCACGCGCTTGATAAACGCCTTGTCCCTGGTGTCCAGATAATCATATTTGTCCAGGACAGCCTTGACCAGACGGTTGGAGAACTGTTGTCCTCTCTCCAGCTCCAACAAGGTGTCCAGAATGATCTCTCTACTGTTGTCCGCCATACTTTACTTCCTTCTTCGTCCGCCGCCGAACAGGAGCACCAGCCTCAACACCTGCAGCGCCGAAGCGGCAACCGATGCGACATAGGTCAGCGCCGCGGCAAACAATACTTTCCTGCAGCCCTTGTTCTCCTGCACGGACATTAAGCCATACTGATCGATCACGGCAACGGCCCTTCGGGAAGCGTTGAATTCCACAGGCAGGGTCACAAGCTGGAACAACAGAGAAAGGGAAAACGCCAGGATACCGATCTGAATCAGCGTCTCGTTGTAACTCAACAATACGCCCAGCAGAATGATGGGAATTCCAAGTCTGCTTCCGATGTTGACTACGGGGACCATCGAGCTTCTGATGGTCAGGGGCGTGTATCCCTTTGCATGCTGGATGGCATGCCCGCACTCGTGCGCCGCTACGCCCACTGCCGTCACGGAAGCACCGTTGAAGTTCCCGTAAGAAAGGCGCACCGTATTGGTTCTCGGGTCATAATGGTCTCCATCATCGGAGGAAAGACACTCTATCTGTACATTGTATAAGCCCTCGTTGTTCAGAATCCGTCTTGCCGCCTCAGCGCCGGTCAGACCGGTTGAATTGTACACTTCGCTGTACTTTCGCATGACAGCTTTGACATTCGCGCTGGCCGCCAGGCAGATCACCACACCGATGAGCACCAGAATATAGGTCCAGTCATAGAAATACATAGCTACTCTCCTTTCGCCTGTTGTCCCAGTCTCTCTCCGGGCCGCATCTTTACTCCGAGCAAAAAGTCATGGGCTGACATCCTCTTCTTGCCCTCAAGCTGCAGCTCCAGAATCGTGAGACATCCTTCGCCGGCGGCAACCCGGATGCTGTCCCTGGTCACGGCGACGATCTCTCCGGGTTCTCCCGTGCTGTCTTCTTCCTCACAAACTGCCTTCCAGATTTTCAGCTGCTTTCCGTGATAAGAAGTAAACGCGCTGGGCCAGGGATTCATGCCGCGGATCAGGCGGTCGATTTTCCGCGCGCTGTCCGTAAAGTGAATCTCTCCCATCTCCTTGCGGATCATGGAAACATAGCTGCTTTGCGACTCGTCCTGCTTCTCGGGGACAAGTTTCCCCTGCAGCATCAGATCGATCGCCTCCACAATTGCCTCTCCGCCGAGCACCATGAGCTTATCATGCAGGGTCTCATAAGTATCGTCGGCTGCGATGGCAATCTCTTTCTTATATAGCATGTCGCCCGTATCAATCCCGGCGTCCATCTGCATGATGGTAATGCCTGTCTTCTCCTCGCCGTCCACAATCACATGCTGAATGGGCGAAGAACCGCGATACTTCGGCAGGAGGGAGGCATGGATGTTCAGACACCCATAGGGCGGAATATCCAGTATCTCCTGCGAAAGGATCTGTCCGAACGCTGCGACCACATAGACATCCGCCTCATAAGTCTTAAGCTCAGTCATCGATTCCGGCGTCCTAATCCGCTTCGGCTGGAGCACGGGAATGTCATGCTCCATGGCGCAGACCTTCACGGGAGGCGGCATCAGCTGGCCGCTTCTGCCCTTTGCCTTATCAGGCTGCGTTACCACAGCAGTGATGGTATGTCCCGCGCGAATCAATGCGCGCAGCGCTTCTGCCGCATAATCCGGCGTACCCATAAAAACGATTTTCATGGAAAGTCCCCTTTCTGTCTCATAAGTGTAGTCTTTGAATCTTACTCCCCGTCCTCGTCCTCTTCTTCGTCGTCATCATACCTGACATCCATGAGGTTTCCTTCCACCTTCTCTACATAGAGATGTCCGTCGAGATGATCGAGCTCGTGGCAGATCGCCCTTGCCAGGAGTTCGGTTCCCTCCAGCTCGAAGGGATTCATGTTGGCATCCAGGGCAACCGCCTTGACATAGTTCGGGCGGGTCACCACGCCGGACTTGCCCGGTACGCTTAAGCATCCCTCCTGTCCCGTCTGTTCGCCGCTCGTCTCCACGATTCTGGGGTTGATCAATACATAGGGGTTCTCTCCGGTCGTGTCGATGACAACGATTCTTTTTAAGATACCCACCTGAGGCGCCGCAAGTCCCACGCCGTTTGCCTCATACATTGTCTCGAGCATATCCTCGATCAGATTCCGGATTCTGGGCGTCATCTCTGTGACTTCCTTACATTTTTTCGTCAATACCTCATCGCCCATTTCACGAATGTTTCTGATTGCCATAGTTTCTCTCGCCGCCTGCGCGGCTCTCCTTCCTTTTTCAGGCATGTGTTTCCCTACATGGTATTCATCGGGTCAAAATCGAACTGCACGAGCTCCGACTTCAGCTGCATGCCCTGTATCTTTTCTTCCAGCATATCCTTTATACTGACCAGTTTATCATATTTTGCACATTTGAGATAGAAAACAAATCTGAAAATATCATTAATTTTTCCGATGGTCGCCGCAGACGGTCCGAGCAGCACCACTTCCGGGCGCTTTTTCCCCGCCGCGGACAGGAGCGGCGTCTGTTTCACCAACCCGGCCAGCGTATCGGCAAGTCCGGCCCCTGCCTGCTCATTCTTCGCAAAGATCTGTACCGCGAGCATATGCGACGCAGGCGGATACTCTGCCATCTCACGGTAGAGTATCTCCTCGTTGTAAAAGCCCACAAAATCCTGGGCCGCGGCATGTACGACCGCATAATGCTCCGGCTGATAGGTCTGGATGACTGCCTCTCCCGGTTTCTCGCCACGACCTGCCCTCCCCACTGCCTGCGTCAGCAGCTGGAAGGTTCTCTCCGCACAGCGATAGTCGTTCGCGCCCAGGGACAGATCCGCAGCCAGCACGCCGACGAGGGTCACATTCGGGAAATCATGTCCTTTTACGATCATCTGCGTGCCGATCAGCACATCTGCCTCCCCATTGGAGAAGGCCGAAAGAATCTGCTCGTAGCTTTCCTTGGTTTTGGTCGTGTCACCGTCCATGCGAAGCGTGCGCACTCCCGGAAACAGTTCCTTCACCTTTTCTTCGATCTGCTGGGTACCCGCGCGGAATCCGCTGATATATTTTGAGCCGCACTTCGGACAATTCACCGGCTTGGGTTCACTGTAGTTACAGTAATGACACCTAAGCCGCCCATCCCTGTGCTCTGACAGTGACACATCGCAGTGCGGGCATTTCATCACCTCTCCGCAGGCCCTGCACGAGATAAAACCCGCATATCCGCGCCTGTTTAGGAACAAAATACTCTGCTCCCCCTTATCCAGCCTGTCCGCCAGCAGACTCTGCAGCTTTCTGCTGAAGATGGAACGGTTGCCCTCCTTCAGCTCCTGTCTTAAATCCACCACGGAAACCTCGGGCAGACGTCCGCCCGTCAGCCTCTCGGTCAGGGTAAACAGCCGATACTCTCCGTTCTGCGCCCTGAAATACGCCTCCAGCGAAGGGGTTGCGGAGCCGAGCACCAGACTTGCACCGCTTAGCCTCGCGATCTCCATCGCCGTCTCTCTGGCATGGTATTTCGGCGTCGATTCGCTCTTATAGCTGCCCTCATGCTCCTCATCCATCACAATCACGCCGAGGTTCGGAAAAGGAGTAAACAGAGCCGAGCGCGGTCCGATGATCACATCGATCTCACCGTTTTTCGCCCGCTCGCACTGGTCATACTTTTCACCGGGCGAAAGGGTGGAATTCATGACGCTGACCCGGTCGCCGAAGCGCCTGTAAAACCGAAGCAGGGTCTGGTAGGTTAAGGCAATCTCCGGAATCAGAACGATCGCCTGCTTTCCCAGAGCAACCATTCTCTCGATAATGTCCATATAGACTTCGGTCTTGCCGCTTCCGGTGATACCGTGTATCAAGTAGGTGCCGGGATGCCCCTCCTGATACTCTTTCATCACTGTGTCCGCAATCTCCTGCTGCCCGGGGCTCAACTGCTTTCGCTTTTCCGCGTGATTCTCCAGATGAACCGGGTTGCGGAACGAGGTCGTGCTGACGATTTTTATAACGCCTGTTTTCTCCAGCCCTCTCACCGCCTGGGCCGACACGCCCAGCTTCCCGGTGATCCACTCATACGGAATGCTCTCCTGCGCGGACAGTTCCTGTAAGAGTCTGGCCTTTGCGACCTGTTTTTTCCGAAGTGCCTCGCCCAACAGGGAGGTGATCTCCTCCGCGGTCATATTCCGCACGATCGTCCTGTGTTCCAGCTTCTTCACGGACTGTTTCGCGGGAACCACCGTTTTGAGCGCCTGTATCATGGTGGAGCCGTAGTTTCTGCGGATCCAGGCGGCGAGCGCGATACTGTTATGTTCCATGCCGACACCGTTTTTCACAATACCGGCGATATCCTTGATTCTGTCCGGGTCAAATTTGCACTCGGTGCCGATTCCGACGACATAGCCCTGAATCAGCTTGTTGCCGGCTCCGAAGGGAATCGCCACGCACATGCCGGTCTCCAGTTTGTCAAGCAGCTGCTCCGGAATCCTGTATTGAAACGGTCTATCCAGTTTTTCATGGGAAATATCCACTATGATATCTGCATAAGCCAACATCAGACTTTCTCCTTAGATATGTTGTAATCCGCCGTCTAACAGCTCGCGGATGATGACTCTCTCATCCATGGGATGCTTTACACCGCAGATCTCCTGATAATCCTCGTGCCCCTTGCCGGCAAGGACAACGATATCACCCTTCTGCGCATGAGAGATCGCATAAGCGATGGCTTCTCTTCTGTCACAGATCTCCACAAATGCTCCGTCCGTCTTCTCTATTCCCGTCCTGATATCACGGATGATATCCTGCGGTTCCTCATCCCGGGGATTGTCGGAGGTGATAATGGTCAGGTCCGCCAGTTTGCCGCTGACCTCGCCCATCTCAAATCTGCGCAGTCTGGAACGATTCCCTCCGCAGCCGAACAGGCATACCAGTCTCCCGGGGCCGTATTCCCTTAAGGTCGCAAGCAGGCTTTTCAAAGCCATGGCGTTGTGTGCATAGTCGATCAGGACTGTAAACTGCTCGGAAACAGGCACTCTCTCAATGCGGCCCTTCACCTTCGCTTCCGCCAGCGCTTTCCGGATCTGTGCGGGCTCCACCTTGAAGTGTCTGCAGATTGCGATGGCACAGAGTGCATTGTACACACTGAATCTGCCGGGGGCGGCCACCTCCACAGAAAGGCTGCACAGCCCCGTCGTATCAAATGCCACGCCGAGTCTGCCGCCGTCCCGCACCAGTCTCAAATTCAGTGCGCGTAGCATATTTCCTTCGCCGAGTCCAAATGTTTCCAGCTCGCAGGTGTGACCCTGCGTAACCTGTTGTACATGGGTATCATCACCGTTTACGATACCGACCTTACATTGTCTGAACAGTCTCCCCTTGCATTCCAGATACTCTTCAAAGCTTGCATGTTCATTCGGTCCGATGTGGTCCTGCTCTAAGTTCGTAAAGATTCCAAAATCAAAGGTAAAGCCCTGGGTGCGGTGCTGCATCAGCGCCTGCGAGGAAACCTCCATGACGACTGCCTCCATCCCGGCCTCAACCATCCTTGCAAAGGATTCCTGCAGGACATAAGATTCCGGTGTGGTATTCTTTGCAGGAATCACAGTCTCCCCGATGATGGTCTCGACGGTACCGATCAGACCGCAGCGTATCCCTGCGTTCTCAAGGATAGCCTTCACCAGATAAGTGGTCGTCGTCTTGCCCTTGGTGCCGGTGATCCCAATGACCTTCAGTTTCTTCGCGGGATGCCCGAACCAGGCGGCCGAAAGAAAGGCGTGTGCATATCGGGTGTCCTCCACGCGAATGACCGTAACTTCCCTGCCGGCAACTGCCGCACTCACATCCTCCGACACCACCAGCACGCACGCTCCCAGTTCACAAGCCTGTGCGGCAAAATCATGTCCGTCAAACACTGCCCCCCTGATGCATGAAAACAGGCAGTGTTCTTTTATCTTTCTGGAATCGCTCACCACAGCTTCCACTTCTGTGTCAACGCTTCCCTGAATACACTCATAGGTAAGACCTTCCAACAATTCTCTCAGTTTCATCGTCTTCTCCTCCTGTCGATGGTCTATCATACTATTTTACTATATTCTTAGAGTTTCTACCACATATTTTTACTCTGTTTTCGGAATTGTTTTTTCCCCGAAGTTCGGCCGATCCGGCGGCAGACCTGCCGGGAACTGACTTGCGAAAAGAGCGTATGATAAAGCCTTTGCCATTTTTTGCTTCCGGGTTTTGGCCGCGTATCGCGGTTGTATGAGTCGTCTCCTCCGCATGTACAGGAGACCGCGGCTTTGATTGCCTGATATTTACACAAGCAAAATGCCATGGCTTTCACCATGGCATTTTGCTTTTTTATGAGGGGGGAGATAGTGAGTTTCTCAACTATCTGATCGATATTCTACACAGAAAATATGTCCAAACTGTGTCCACTTTCTAATGAAAAAATAAAAAAATTCTTTAAAAATTGTGACCCGGTGTCTGACTGCCGGCTGCCGGTTACGGCAGAGATATATTCTGCGCCTAAGTTCTGTCTGTCGGTTGCAGCCGCACTCTCTCCTGACATTTGTCACAGCGGCACATGTCAGTTCAATTACATGCAGATTCACTGTTTTCTGAATTCTGCATGTTGTTCGGACAGGAAATCATATGCAGTTTCGCAGTTTCTCATATTCTGCATGAACCTAACCCCGGAAAATACATGCGGATTGTCCATTTCTCTGATTCTGCATGAACCCAGCCCCGAAAATCACATGCAGATAATCCGTTTCTCCAATTCCGCATGAGTCCAGCCCCGGAAATTACATGCAGATTTTCTGTTTCTCTGATTCTGCATGAACCCAGCCCCGAAAATTACATGCGGTTTTTCCGTTTCTCTGAATCTACATGAACCCAGCCCC
>JAEDDX010000034.1 GCA_016293615.1 Acetatifactor sp. | reverse complement strand
CACCTCCTCCGGCTTAAATTTCACATAAATACCTTTTGAATACTCTTTCATTTTGCATTTCCTCCTTTTGACATCTGGTTTCTTTTAGAAATCATTCTTCCGGGGCAATCGATAATTTCTAAAAGTGAGCAACAAAAAAGCAACCGATACTACTCGATTGCCATGTTGTTACTTTTGCGAGACTATACATTCCCCAAAATTTGTTAGTGTTGCACAAACAGTTTTGTTAAAAATTCTGTCCAATATCTGACGCAAAGTGTTAATTGACTTTTTGCAAATTGTTGTACTCAGAGTTCTTAATAAATTGGAAAAAGCCCAAACCACACGGGTTTGAGCTTCGTCTGTGTATTCACATTTTCTGTTTTTAGGTATAATATCTCCGTTAACAAATATAGAATATTTGTTCGATTTTGTCAAGTATTTTTAATTAATTGTATCTTCATTGAATAGACTTAATCGGATGACGAATCCATTGGGGGCAAGCACCCTAAACACCAAAAGGCAATTGCTGAAAAACAGGAAATATCATTGTAAGCACCCCCACACAGTTCCTTATGCATAATATCTTGCTTGTGCATCCCAGAGTTTACCATATAACCCTTCTTCTGCTAAAAGTGCTTCATGATTTCCATGCTGTACAACCGCTCCCTCATCAAAAACCAATATATCATCACAGAATCTGCAGGAAGCTAATCTATGAGAAATATAAATAGCAGTTTTATTCCCTACCATTCTGTCAAAACCTTCAAACACTTCTGCCTCTGCTTCAGGATCAAGAGCTGCTGTAGGCTCATCCATGATAACAAATGGTGCGTCCTTATAAATTGCTCTTGCGATTGCAATTTTTTGTTTCTCCCCACCGGAAAAGTTTACTCCATCTGAGCAGCACTCCTTTCCAACAATTGTATCTAGTCCTTGTGTTAGCTTATCCTCCAGAGTGTTTAATCCAACCTTATCTATTGCTTCCTTGACCCTTTTTTTATCATATATGGAAGCTGCTGCAATATTCTCGCCCATTGGAAAATCAAAGATAGAAAAATCCTGAAAAACAACAGCAAACAAGTCACAATACTCCTTATAATCATACTTTCGAATGTCTATTCCATTTAGCTTGATACAGCCTTCTGTCACATCATATAAGCGGCAAAGCAACTTAATAAAAGTGGATTTCCCAGAACCATTCTTCCCAACAATAGCCATTTTCTTACCTATCACAAATTTGAGATTTAAATTTTTAATCACATATTGCTCTGATCCCGGATATTTGAATGACACATTTTCAAACTCAACTTGAAACTTACAGTCTCTTCGCTTTTCAACCGGTATTGTTCCCTTATATTTTGCATCCTGCAAAGTTAAAAACTCTCTATAATCTGCCGCATACATAGCAGCTGATTTTAAGTGTCCAAAGCCTACCGCCAGTTTATTTGCACAATCCATCATCTGTGACATACTGGCGGCATAGGTTACAACCTGTCCTATAGATATCAGTCTTGCCCAAGCGCAAAAGGAGGTGTAAAGATAAATCAGTAACGTACTTATATTTAATATTGTTTTTTGTGTAAGCTGCCTTCTCACATACAATTCACCTTGTTTTTTTTCGCTTTCCTGTACTCCCCTAAATAGTTTGTTAATATCGTGAAATACAGCATTCTCCATTCTCATTACCCGAATATCTTTTTGTGGCTCAATTTTCGAAAACAAATCTAAATAGAATAATTTTTTATTATACAGGTTCGATGCGTCAAAGTAAGTGTTCATGGCTTTTCTTGTATTATTTACACCTGTAACATAATTCAACATTATCAATACTAATAAAATAGACACAATCCCTATCGTATATCCTATTTTGATTTGATTTAGTCGAAACATCGGAATCATAATCACAACAGCAATCGTCATGGAAATGATATTTTTCAGCATGCTCTGCGTAACTATCATCAGCCATCCTCCAATTCCATAAAAGGAGCGCTGAAAGGAGCGAAATCGTAAATCCTGCACATGAGGGTCTTCCAAATGTTGATAATCAAATGTCAGAGCCTTCCGGTTCAACTCTCTTGTGGCAAATTCCTGGGGATACTCTTCCAACACCTTATTGATTCGCTCGTTAATCCACCGCAAAATTACTTCTATCAATAGTTTTATCAAAAGCGTTACTATAATAATTTGCATCATTTTCTTCTGCCCGGCGTGACGATTTGCAACGTCAATTATGTATCCAAGCAAAACAAGCAGGATGTATGAGTTTATAGCTGTTAAGATTGCTGATAAAATAACCATGCACATAGTTTTCTTTTCCTGCCTGTAAACAGCCTTCCAAAGAAACCATAGATTCTTTAGGTCTTCTCTATTCATAAATACATCCCTCCTCTTGATTTTTTTGCATGTCATTTGGAAGTTCTGAATTCAAACCGCTTTCCCTATAATATTTACTCTGTGTTTCGAACAATTCTGCATAACGACCCTTTTGACTCATAAGCTGCTCATGGGTCCCTTCTTCTGAAATCTGTGCTCCCTCTAAGAGAATGATTCTATCGCAGAATCTTGTACTGGATAAACGGTGTGAAATAAATATAACCGTATTATTCCCTGCAGCTTTCCCAAAGCTTAGGTATAACTCATTCTCTGCGATAGGGTCTAATGCTGCCGTAGGCTCATCTAAAATCAGAAGTTTCGATTGCTTATAAAGTGCTCTGGCAAACAAAAGCTTCTGTTTTTCACCACCCGAAAAATCCGTTGCATTTTCATTGACTTCCCTGACCAGCATTGTTTTCCCTTTTTCTTTGCATTCTTCGTATACGGGAGCAAATCCGGAGTAGGTTAACGCAGTTTTAAAGCATTCATCCTGATCCCTTTCCTCGCTATAGCTTGTCAAATTCTCATAAAGACTAAGGGGAAAAACGAAAGAATCCTGAAACAAAGCCGATACTTTCGCAATATATTCCTTCTGTGTATAACACTTCTTCGGTCTTCCGTTCACCCAAATCTCACCTGAGGTAGGTTCATAAAAACCGCAAATCAGCTTGACCATTGTGGTTTTCCCTGCACCGTTTAGCCCAATCATTGCCAGTTTTTCTCCTGCATGTATGGTCAAATTGATATTTTTCAGTACATCCTCTTTTGCATTCTCATATCGAAATGATACATTCTTAAATTCAATTTCCATACCCTTCTCGGTATCGATTGGTAACGTATCTTCCATCATTTCATCTTCCTCTGTATAAGAAAGCATTTTACGTATGTTTGTCAGAAACGCCTGAATTCCATTCTGCTCCTGTATCCGTCCTATCAAGCCTGAAAAATGATTTGAAAAGGTTCTGATTACGCCCACTGAAAATACAAATTCAGAGATTGTAATAGAATTGCGGGTAAGCTCTATTGTCATATATCCATAAGCAAGAAATTCCGTTATTCCCTGAATTCCCAATTCGCCCAGTTGCCTGATAAAATAGTACCGATGAATTTTTCCGTATAAATCACTGATTTTTTTGATTGCATTATCATATTTTTGGATGAACCATTCCTGCATCTGATAAATCCGTATATCTTTTCCATCCGTTCGTTCCATACTATGTCTTTTGACATAAGCTACCGTCGCCATTGGTTGCCCTATTTCCTGATGGATTACCCCCTGCCTCTCACGTGACTTTTTCAGGAACAAAAAATTCATGATAATAGAGATTGAAATAATCAGAAAAAGGCTCCAATGAATTCTTAATACAAAATAACCATAGAGACCGGTTGCCAAAATAGCTCCCAGCAATGCAGGAAAACTGGTCACAGAATTTCGTATCATATATTCATTTCTAAATCCATTCCATATATTTCCAAGAAGTGTGCGTGTTTCTTCCTTTTCAAGCTCATGATAGGATACCCGCGTCATCTTCTTAAAAATCAGTTCCTCATAATACAAAGTAAGATTCATACTATTACGATACAAGTACTGTTCCATTCCCGATGAAATAACATTGCAAAGTGACATACCGATTACAATCAAACTAATCTCACATAATAATTGGCTCACCTTAATACTTTCCTGCAGCATTGAAACAATATAAGAGGGCAGGAATACTGATAAGAATGTAAAAATCATTTGAGGAATTACTGATATAAACTGATACTGGAACAGTTTTGCATCCCATTTCTTTGCACTATTTAAATGAAAAATAATATTGCCTAACATTTTAACCTCCATAGCTTTTCTTTGTACTAATCCTAACAGATTAATCATAAAAAAAGACCATTCCTGCATGAGTGGTATTTCTCAACGCATGAATGGTAGTAATTCTGTTCTCATAATTGCTAAATAATAGGCAACATTACCTCCGTTGCAAATACACCCTCTTCATTTTGCCTATTGATAAATCCCCCATATTTTCGAACAATCCCATCAATTCTCAATAGCCCAAACCCATGAATACCTCCCTTTGAAGAAAGATACTTCATGCCTGCCTTTTTGGCTCTTCCATCCATAGAATTTGTTATGGCAATATAGAGTTGTTTTTTCACTATATCAATGTATATTCTTATAAACCGATTGTCTTCATTCTCTTGCTTTACACATGCCTCCATTGCATTATCTAACAGATTGCCGATAAGAACCGATAAATCTATTCCGGAAAAAGGAACCTCACTTGGAACGATTGCCGTTACATCAATATGAATATTTTTTTCTTTCATCATGGAAAGTTTGCTGTTTAATATAGCATCAACCATTACATTTCCCGTTTTTATTACTGTATCCACCGTAGAAAGGTCATGATTCAACATATCCAGATAGCAACTGGCTTCTTCATAATCCTTCATCTCCATATGTGCTTTAAGAACCTGAATATGATTATGATAATCATGACGCCATCCACGCATTTTGCGATACATGGTTTCCACTTCCTCATAATGCTTATCTACCAATTCATTTTGAAACCTGCTGATTTTTCTATTGATATACCATGGCATAAACAAAATCCACAGTAATGCATTGATCATAATAATCGCAACAATGATAATTGCTATGAATGGGTTCATTTCCATCCCCCTTACCCTTTATAATACCTGATAAACTGCGTCTGCATATCCTTTACATGATTTCTGGATATAGGGATTGTTTCGTTATTATCTAAAATCATACTTCCATTTTTTATTGCAGCACAATAATGCAAATTAACGATAAACGCCCTATGGCACTTTAACAAATGACCATCTCCAAGTATACTTTTTTCAATGGTTCCGAAGGATTCTCTTGCTTCAAAAACACAATCTTTCATATGAATGGTGCTTCCATGCCCATTTGCTTCAACATACATCAAATCATTGACCACTATTCTTTTTACTTCATCCTTTGTACTTAGTATCAAACAGTTTTTCTTTTCCTGACTAGATGTCCCGATTTTATTAAGTGTCAAAAACAATTTATCTTTATTCACCGGTTTCAACAAATAATGCAATGCATCTACATCATAGCCATATTGCATATATTCATCATATCCGGTCACAAAGAGAATTGGAATCAATGCACCTTCTGTTCGCATTCTCCTGGCTAATTCAAGCCCGTTCATTTCCCCCATTTCAATATCAAGAACCAGTAAATCATAAGATTTATCATCTTCCCATGAAAACAAAAAGCTTTCGCTATTTTCAAAACAGCGAAATTCTATCATTTCATTATGAATGCTCGCCCATTCTATGATGTATTTCTTTATGATCTCCTGCTCAGCAAGTACATCATCAACAATCGCCATTCTCATATTTATCACTCCTCTTATCCCAGTAAATCGCATGAATGGCAACTCTTTATATCATTTTATACGCCTTCAACGCTTCCATAATCGCCTTTTCCTTATCCTTCGGACACTGTGGTTGCATCTCATCTTCTGATTTCGGTTTATTATAGTTCTCCCTCTCAATAATGCCGCACTTCTTCTTAACCTGTGCAATATAGAGATTCGTCACCCTCATCCCGTCATTATGCTCCGCCACATACTTCTTTATCTCCTCATAAGTAGCCTTGCTCTCAGCCGCCGTTAAATCCATCTCGTCCATGTCAAGTCTCACATTCACATGATGCTTCGCCTCATGAAGTTTGGACAATAAACATACCGTTTCCACATGTACCGTCATCCCAAACTGGTCCACGCCCCTGATCTTCTGTATCTCATATCCACCGTCGTGCAGGATGCGGAGATCCCTTGCGAGGGTAGCGGAATCGCAGCTGACATAGACGATTCGATCGGGTCTCATCTTGAGCATGGTGTCAAGGCAGATTGCATCGCAGCCTTTTCTCGGCGGGTCGACCACGATGACATCGGGGTGAAGCATGTCGGGCTGACTGTCCTGATCGGGTGCTGCTTTTCCTGAAGCTTGGGGCGCGCGGCTGCTTTCGGTTGTCTGCTGTCCGGCATAGAACGCAGGCAGTACTTCCTCAGCTTTGCCGACAAAAAACTCAGCATTCTTGATGTTGTTCCTTTCGGCATTTTCACGCGCGTCATCGATGGCCTGGGGAATGATTTCTACGCCGCAGACCTTCTTTGCACTGCCTGCAAGGAAGAGGGAAATCGTACCGATACCGCAGTACAGATCCCAGACGGTCTCATTTCCGGTCAGGCCTGCATATTCGAGCGCCAGACTATAAAGCTTTTCCGTCTGTACGGGGTTTACCTGGTAGAAGGACAAGGGCGAGATGCTGAAGGTCAGTTCTTTCCCGGTGAAGGGGTAGCCCTCTCTTTGCATATCACGCACATGGATGACATCGGAAATGGTATCGCTGCCCCATAGGGTATGGATCTCCTTGCCCATGATGACATTGGTCTTCTCGGTATTGATGCTTACGGAGATACTTTTCATTCCCTGTATGGCGCTTAAGCTGCGAATGAGTTCCTGCCGGTTGGGAAGATACTCCTGTCTTTTGCCGTCCGCATTGATGATCAGGCAGACCATGAGCTCTCCGCTGGTGAAGCCTTTACGAATCAGGATATGGCGAACGAGACCCTTTCCGGTCGTCTCATCATAGGAACTCACCCGATTTTTTCTCATATAGGTAAGGATGGTCTCGAGTATTGCCTGATTTTCTTCGACACCCAGGAGACAGTCCGTATTTGCTATGATGGAATGCGTCCTTCCGGCATAGAATCCGGTGATAATGTTGCCCTCTCTGTCTGTTCCGACAGGATACTGGGCCTTGTTGCGATAGTGCCAGGGCTCGTCCATCCCGACGATCGGCTCCATGCGCTCGTCCACGAAAGCTGCATCAAAACCGCCGAGACGAATCAGGTTGTTGCGGATTTTGTTCTGTTTAAATTCCAGCTGCTTTTCATAGGATAGTGCCTGCAGCTGACAGCCGCCGCACTGTCTGTGACAGGCGCAGGCGGGCGCAACACGAAAAGGAGAAGGTAAGAGAACCTTCTCCAGTCTTGCATAGGCATAGTGTTTCTTGATTTTAACCAGCTTCGCTTCCACGGTGTCGCCGACGACCGCGTCTTTTACAAAGACGGTGAACCCGTCGATTCTTCCGATGCCTTCTCCCTCGGAACCGATATCATCGATGGATACTGTCACATACTCATTCTTCTGAAAGGTTTTGTTTTTTTTCATATCCTGTCTTTCTCATCAATGCGTTATTTTGTCGCGCGTAGGTTGGACTCAAACAGTCTGTTGTAACCAAACCAGCCGCTGTTGTCTTTGTTGTTCTCCAAGATCTCCTTGAAGGTCTCGAGCTTCGCGTCGGTGTCGTCTGCATAGTTGAGTGCCAGAGCCTCCATCAGGGCCGGAATCTTCGGAGAACCGAACTCATACTTTCCGTGGTGGGCCAGAATGCAGTGTGTCAGCTGGCTCAGGGTCATATGGGGGAAATTCTCAATGCGCGATGCTTTCTCGGCAATCATCTGGGAGCCCATCACGATATGTCCCAGGAGCTGTCCGTCGTCGGTATAATCATTTTCGGGAAATGCCGAAATCTCTCGTGTCTTACCGATGTCGTGGCAAAGTGCGGCACAAATCAGCAGGTCTCTCTTGAGTGCCGGATACTGGCTGCAATAGAAATCGCAGAGCTTTGCAACGCTCAGTGTATGCTCAAGAAGTCCTCCCACAAAGCCGTGATGCACGGATTTAGCTGCGGAAGAGTTCCGGAATGCCTTAGAAAACTCTTCATCCTCTACAAAGAAGGATTCCAGCAGTTTTTTCAGGTAAGGGTCCCCGATGCTTGCGATCAGGCCGGTCAGTTCTTTGTACATGTCGTTGATATCCTTGCTGCTGACAGGCAGGTAGTTGGCAGGTTCATACTCACCCTCGCCGCAGACACGGATTCTCTTCACGCTCACCTGCAGCATGCCGTTATAGCTGGTGACATCTCCGTACACTTCTATGTAATCCAAAGCGTCATAGTCTGCAATTCCGGGGTTATTCGGCTCCCAAACCTTTGCGTCTATGGTTCCTGTTTTGTCCTGTAAAACTACATTTTCGTAAGCCTTGCCGTTCTTAGTCACTGCTGCCTGCTTGTGTTTGCACAGATAAATATCGAAGACTCTGTCGCCTTCCTTCAGATCCTTAATAAACTTCATACTCTATTCTACCTCTCCTGTTTCCATATGAAACACAATTTCCTTATATTCGTCCTGACTTAAGCGCTTGACTGTAATGTCCACCTCATCCCCCGGCTGCATGCTCATCAGGATGTTGGAGTATTCCGTGAAGGTACTGATGTTTCGACCGTTCACATCACAGATAATGTCTCCCTGATGAATGCCCGCGCGCATTGCCGGAGAATCCATGTCAACACTGCTGACAAAACCGCCGCTGGGCACTTTGTAGTAGACGCTGACTTCCTTGGGGACTGACATGCCGCTGATTCCGAGATACGCGGATTTCTGTCCGTTTGACATTTTTTCCAGAATCTTTCGAAGCTCTGTGATACCATATGCGGAAATCACATTTTCTATGTCGGATTCTGTTTTGTCGGAGGTTATGATACCAATGATGCGTCTGTCCAGATCAAACAAGACGCCGCTTGGATTTTCGCTACCGTGGATATTGGTCTGAAGCATCTTATAATTTCTCTCGGGCACGGAATATAATACACTGGCGGAAATGATCATACCGTATCCGATGGAATTCACATTTCCCGTAGGGCTTCCCATCGCGACCACCGGCATACCCAGCATATTGCCGTTGTTGGAGGAACCGAGCATCGGATAATGGAGCGGTTCATCTTTGATCTCCTTGGGCAGTTCGTCCAAAGGTACTGCCAGAATAGCCAGACCTGTGAGGCTGTCGGTCTGCTTGATATGTGCTGTCGCCTGTGAACCGTTATAAAAGGTCACGACAAGGCTCTCCGCCTTCACCAGCACATTGCTGTCCGCGAGCACCAGCAGTTCCACTCCATTATCCAGCAAAACAACACCTGAGGTCTGATTACTGCTCTCTTTCATGTTGTTGAACCAGTCTTTTCCGGAGGTAAGGGCTGTGACGGTAACCATGTATGTCCTCAGCTCCTGTACATACTCTGCCATGGAGGAATACAGCTCCTTATAGTTGTCCTTCGTCATTACCATTCCGGACAAGATCTCTTCGAGGTGTTCTTCTTCAAAGGAATCCTTATCTTCGCTCTCCGAGGGAATGTTCTCTGCAAGCATATCCTCAGGGTTCATCTCATCGTCATCGGTGGGGAAAATGACGATCTGCGGTTTCTCCTCCGGCGTAATGTGCTTGCTGATGAACGGCTCCAGCACCAGAAAGGTCACACAGGCCACCGTTCCGAAGATGACCGCCATCAGAGCCGTCATCATGGTTTTTCGCAGGAGCTTCTTTCTGTCCAAAGGACGCTGCTTCACTGTTTCTTTGATAAATGAGTTCGAATTGTTATTTTCCTGTTCTGCCATGAAAGCTCCTTTCTAAGCCATTTCAGTATATCGAAAATCATGGAGAAAGTAAAGTTTATACCGTTTTCTTTTGCTTCCCGGGGGAGATTCTCAGGCTCAGAATGGCTGCTGCCAGAACAATCGGAAAACAGACTGCTGCCAAAATTCCCCTTTTCAGATCGTCGCCCATCGCACTCGAGACCATTCCGACCAAGGTCGGTCCGCTCGAGCATCCCATGTCACCGGCGAGCGCCATCAGGGCAAACATTGCAGTGCCTCCTCTGGGGATGGCAGCGGAGGCCTTGCTGAAGGTTCCCGGCCACATGATACCGACGGACAGACCGCAGAGGGCACAGCCAATCAGTCCCAACGCGGGTGACTTGGTCAGTGTGATGCACAGGTTGGCAATGACACAGAGAATACTGCTGCCGATCATAAAAGTGTCCAGATTGATCTTATCACCATATTTGCCATAAAAGGCTCTGGAGATACCCATCAGAATCGCAAAGGACATCGGCCCGGTCAGATCGCCAATCGTCTTGCTGACTCCAAGCGCTCTCTCCGCAAATACGGACGCCCACTGGCTGACGGAGAGTTCGCTTGCGCCTGCGCAGAGCATCATCAGCAAAAAGACCCAGAAAATCTTCTGCCGGCATAATTCCCCTAATGTATATCCTCTCTCACCGTCCTGAATGAGCGGCGCTATCGGAACCTTTGCGAACAGAAGAGCGTTTACAAAAGGAATGCTTGCCCAGATGCATGCCAGGATCCTCCAGTTTTCAATGCCAAACAGGGCAAAGAAAGCAGTGGAAAACAGAACGACGCCCACATGTCCCCAGCAATAGAAGGAGTGAAGCATGCTCATCGCCTTTTCCTTATGCTCCGTCGGGCAGGCTTCCATGACAGGGCTGACGAGCACTTCCAGAAGTCCGCCGCCCACGGCGTAGATCATGACTGCAATGAGGATTCCCGCGTAGGGGTCCGGCAGAAGCTCCGGCAGAACCGCCAGAAGCACCAGTCCTGACGTCGCGCACAGATGCGCTGCGACGAGCGAAATCCGGTAACCGATTCTGTCCACGAAAAACACCGAGAGCAGGTCAACGGTCAGCTGCAGCCCGAAGTTGAGCGTCACAAGCAGTGTGATCTTCGAAAGCGGTATCTGATAGGTATTCTGAAAGGTCAAAAACAATAGCGGCACATAATTGTTCACGATCGCCTGGACGACAAATCCGACAAAGCAGGCATTGATCGTGCTCTGATAACCAAACTTTTTCTTATGTTTCATTGGAATTCTCCCGTATCGATCGACTTCTTCTTCCATTATTCCATGATTCATAAAAAAGTCAATAAAAAGAGTAATCTCTCGCACTTTATGAAAAGTTGTGTTATACTTTTGGCAGAGACTGTCATTCTATCAGATTTTTGCAATGATATCGCATATATAGGAGAATTATGAATCAGAAAGTTTTATCAACACTGGAATATACCAAAATAATCGAGCTTCTGACACAGAAGGCTGATTCTGCGCCCGGCAAAAAGCTGTGCAATGAACTGCTTCCCTCCACGGATTTAGAGGAGATTGCGGCAAATCAGAAGCAGACTGCAGATGCACTGACCCGCCTGTTTCAGGTTGGCAGCACTTCTTTCGGAAGCAATTCAGATCTGGGCTTTTCCATCCGTTCCCTGGAGATCGGAACGACTCTGTCCATCCTTGAGTTAATGAAGATAGCGGCCGTTCTGGATAATGTAGCCCGCATCAAAACATACGGAAAAAAAGACCGCGACGACGCACCTGACGATTCTTTGAGTGAATTGTTCGGACAGCTGACTCCTCTGACCCAGGTTGCCAATGAAATCAATCGCTGTATCCTGTCCGAAGAGGAAATCGCGGACGACGCAAGCCCGAAGCTGAAAAGCATCCGCCGCTCCATGATCCAGACCGGCGAGAAGATCCATTCTCAGCTGAATTCCATGCTGACCGGCGCATATCGCACCTATCTGCAGGATGCCGTCATCACCATGAGAAACAATCGTTACTGTATCCCCGTCAAGGCAGAGTACAAGGGTGCCGTTACGGGTATGATCCACGATCAGTCCGCATCCGGCTCCACTTATTTTATCGAGCCCGCATCCGTCGTGAGCCTGAACAACCAGATTCGCGAACTGGAGCTTGCCGAGAAGGAAGAGATTCAGGTGATTCTGGCCACATTAAGCAGCATGGCAGGGGAACACACCAAGGAGCTTGCCGTCAACCAGAAGGTGATGACGCAGTTAGACTTTATCTTTGCCAAGGCAAAGCTTGCGATGGAAATGAACGCGACCGAACCCTTGTTTAACAATGACCATATCATCCACATCCGAAAAGGCAGACATCCTCTCCTGAACAAAAAAAGTGTTGTTCCGATCGATATCCGGCTGGGTAAGGATTTCGACCTCCTCATCATCACCGGTCCCAACACCGGCGGCAAGACAGTCTCCTTAAAGACCGTCGGACTGTTCACTCTGATGGGGCAGGCCGGGCTGCACATCCCCGCGCTTGACCGCTCCGAGCTTTCCATCTTCACGGAAGTATACGCTGACATCGGTGATGAGCAGAGCATCGAGCAGAGTTTGTCCACATTCTCCTCCCACATGAAGAGCATTGTCCACATTTTAAAGCATGCCGATGCGGATTCTCTGTGCTTATTTGACGAGCTGGGTGCAGGCACCGATCCGACGGAAGGCGCGGCACTTGCCATTTCCATCTTAAATTATCTGCATGACCGCGGCATCCGCACCATGGCAACCACACATTACAGCGAGCTGAAAATCTATGCCCTCTCCACTGATTTCGTGGAAAATGCCTGCTGCGAATTCAGCGTAGAGACCCTGCAGCCCACCTACCGGCTGCTGATCGGTATCCCCGGAAAAAGTAACGCCTTTGCGATTTCTTCCAAGCTGGGACTTCCCGATGAGATCATCGATGCCGCAAAAGAGCAGATCGGCAAGGAAGAAAAGAGTTTCGAGGATGTCATTGCCGATCTGGAACAAAGCCGCATCACCATCGAAAAGGAACAGAAGGAAATCGCCGATTACAAGGCACGCATCCGCACTTTACAGGAGCAGCTGGAGAAAAAGAACGAAAAAATCGACCAGGCAAAGGATAAGATCCTGCGGGATGCAAACGAGAAGGCCAGAGAGATTCTGCAGGAGGCGAAGGAGATCGCCGACGAAACCATCCGCGACTTCCACAAGGTCAACGCCGGCTCCGATATCAGGGAGCTGGAGAAAAAGCGTCAGCAGGTTCGTGACAAAATCAGTGAGAAGAATGACCGCCTGGCCCTGAAGACACCGCCCAATGCGCCCGTCAGAAAGGCGCTCGATCCCAAGAAGCTGAAGAAGGGAGATACGGTACGCATCCTCTCCATGGGCCTTAAAGGTATCGTCAGCACTTTGCCTGACGCCAAGGGCGCTCTCTTCGTACAGTGCGGCATTATCCGCACACAGACCAATATCAAAGATATTGTATTGGTCAGGGATGACGACGCGGCAGCCGCGAGTGTGCTTCCCAAGACTTCCTCCGGCTCCGGCAAACTCAAGATGTCCAAGACCATGTCCATTTCGACCGAGATCAATCTCCTCGGCAAGACCGTGGACGAAGCGCTGGCGGCTCTCGACAAGTATCTCGACGACGCCTACCTCGCACACCTTCCCAGTGTCAGAGTCGTACACGGCAAGGGTACCGGTGCTCTCAGGAGCGCGGTGCACAGCCACCTCAAACGCCTGAAGTATGTGAAGGAATTCCGCCTGGGCGAATACGGAGAAGGTGACGCCGGTGTCACAATTGTAACTTTTAAATAACTCCCGAAAGGAAAAATCATATGGTAAACAAACAGAAAATCTTAATCGTGGATGATGACAATACGATCGCGGAGCTGATTTCGCTGTACTTTACAAAAGAATGCTTTGAGACCATGATTGTCAATGACGGCGAATCCGTCATGTCCTGTCTGCAGACCTTTGCGCCGAACATTATCCTGTTAGACATTATGCTGCCCGGCATGGACGGCTATCAGGTCTGTCGTGAGGTGCGTGCAAAATACAGCATCCCGATCATCATGCTCTCCGCCAAGGGTGAGGTCTTTGATAAGGTGCTGGGACTGGAGCTGGGTGCGGACGACTATATTGAAAAGCCTTTTGATTCGAAGGAGCTGGTAGCAAGGGCAAAAGCGGTACTGCGCCGTTACAAGCCCGCAGCGCAGACTTCCCAGAAGAGCGACGATAAATGTGTGGTATACCCGGATCTTTCC
Organism: Acetatifactor sp.; assembly: GCA_016293615.1. GTDB lineage: Bacteria > Bacillota > Clostridia > Lachnospirales > Lachnospiraceae > Acetatifactor. The sequence continues at coordinate 14,389 of JAEDDX010000034.1, read as the reverse complement.
GTTAACCTCACAAACTACTCCGTCATCTATATGGGCAAAAATGTCGACATGCCCCCCAAGGAGCTGGAGCTTTTGTACTTCCTAGCCTCCTCTCCAAACCATGTCTTCACCAGGGAACAGCTGCTGGATCAGATCTGGGGATATGAATATATCGGTGATACCAGAACGGTTGATGTACATATCAAGCGCCTGCGCGAGAAGATCAACGACCACGCGAACTGGAAGATTGCGACAATCTGGGGCATCGGCTACAAATTTGAGGTAAAAACTGAATGAAAAAAACCCTCTACCTAAAGTTCATGCTGGCGTACTTCATCTTCGGTGTGTTCTGTTTCATCGCAGTCACCCTCTTTGTTCCGAACATTTCGAGGCAATGGCTGACAAAAGATAAGGCAAAGCTTCTGTACTCGGAAGCAACGATGGTTTCCGATACCTATGCTTCTGACCTTTACTCCAATGAGACAGACTTAGAAACCGTTAAGAAGCAGCTGGACAGTCTGTCTGTTTACCTGGAGTCCTCGATCCACATCATCAATCCCTCCGGCCGAATCATCCTTGACACCGACCGGTCCCTGAATGTGGAAGAGGTCCGAATCATTGAGAACTTCGACCCGGCGATCACCAGCGGCTCCTATTACACCATCAATGACTTTTTCGGCAATTATTCCTATGATGTGCTCAGCGTATTCGCTCCCATTACCTCCAACTACATGGTAAAAGGATATGTGGTGATTCACTGCCCCATGGCTTCACTCGAGAAACCGACCTCCGCCATCCTGTATATCTCCTACATGATGCTGATCATCCTGCTGCTATTGTCGCTGATCATCCTGATTTTTTTCACGGAATTCGTATATATTCCCCTGAAAAAGATCACCTACGCTACCGAACAGTACGCGGCCGGCAACATGCATTACGAGTTTCAGGTGGACAGTGATGATGAGATCGGCTATCTCGCCGCCTGCCTAAACTTCATGGCCAGCGAAATCGCCCGTGCGGAGGACGACCAAAAGAAGTTCGTGGCAAATGTTTCCCACGACTTCCGCTCTCCTCTCACCTCCATCCGGGGGTATCTGGAAGCCATGATCGACGGCACGATTCCGCCCGAGCTGTATGAAAAATATCTGGGAATCGTCCTAAACGAAACCGAGCGTCTGACCAAGCTGACCAACGGTCTGTTAACGCTCAATAACCTGAACACCAAGGGCATGATGTTAGACCGCACGGACTTCAACATCAACGCCGTGATTCGGAGCACTGCTGCCTCCTTCGAGGGCACCTGCCGGCAAAAAACCATGGCAATCGAACTGGTCTTAACCGGCGACACGATGTATGTCAATGCCGATCTCGGCAAAATCCAGCAGGTTCTATATAACCTGACCGACAATGCCATCAAGTTCAGCCATCCGGACTCCGTGATACGCATTGAAACAACGGTGAAGAAAAACAAGCTTTTCGTATCCGTGAAGGACTCCGGCATCGGTATTCCGAAAGAGGATCTGAAGTTCATCTTCGACCGCTTTTACAAATCCGACCTCTCACGCGGCAAGGACAAAAAGGGAACCGGTCTCGGTCTTTCCATCGTAAAGGAAATCATTCACTGCCACAACGAGAACATCAATGTAGTCAGCACGGAGGGCGTCGGAACGGAATTCATCTTTTCCCTTCCTTTATCAGCAAAAAAAATCGACGAGGATGACTAAACCCTCGTCGTTTTTCTGTCCTGTTTTATTCCTTAAAATCCGGCTTATTCCTCAACAGATACCGTGTAAACGATAGAGAACTTATCGCCTTCTTCAATGGGCTGGGAATCAATACCGAAGTTACAGTATTCACCGTTTACATAGAACGCCCAGTAAGAAGCGTCGACACTGTAATCAGCAACCTCGTCATTGACGGTGTCGACCATCATGCCCCATTCTCCCTCGGTACCGGAGAAGGTCAGTCCCTCAGCTGCCTCCATCGCTCCGCGAAGGAACTCCGCATCGGTTTTTACCTCGTAGCTTACGGACTGTCCGTCCTTGCCCACAACTTCAATCGTAATATTTCTGGCAGCTTCCTCTGATTCGGAGCTGACTTCTTCTACAGACTCTTCACCCGTACTCTCGACCGTAGACTCCTCTGAGCTAACCGATTCCGTGCTGACCTCTGCGACAGACGACTCCTTGCTCTCTTCCGCAGCTTTGCCGCAGCCCATCAGCATCAGGGAAAGCGCAGCAAGCACTGCAACAAGTGACAATACTCTTCTTTTCATAACATCTCCTCTTTCTGCATCACCCGAAAAAATTGTTCCGCCGCTTATGCCGTGATGCCTGCAACCGCACGGGCTGTCTGCAATCGAACTTAAGAAATCTCTTGCAGTCAACGAAATGTATTCTACCACAAACATTCCCGGGAAACAAGATGCAAAATTTGCCGGCTGCCTCACTCCAACACGGCGTAGAGGTACAGGTTTCCCTTCTTGCCGACTCTGGTGACAACCCCCATCTCGTAAAGGATGTTCAGTACTGTCTGTGCCAGGGCAACCGGAATCTTTGCCGCCGCGGCAAATTCTCTGGAGGTAAAATCGGTTTCCAGCTCAATCGGGATGAACTGCATGTAGTCCTCGGGGCGGCTGATTTCAACCTCTTCCACAAACTCTCCCGGAATTCTGTCATATCGGCTCGAACCACGCTTTTTGTCCCTGCTCCAGCCGTTTAACAGCCTGTACTCCTCCATCGTAAGCATCGCAAAGCGAAATTCCAGGTTTGGATGCTTTAAGTACTTCTTGATCTTGTATAGCTCCGCGAAGGCAACATACGCATTGCCCTTTGCGGGAGATTTTCTCTTCTTACTCAGGTTCCCGGTTTCTTCATCTATCCAGATGAGCCATTTTTCATAGGGGATGGGGTAGACGACCGTAACCTTGTATTCCTGCAAAAAAGCCTCAAGCTTCCCCCGCAGTCTGTCAAACTGCCTGGTCTGGATCTCGATGATACGGTCACCGTTTTGAATATCCGCGACGAACCCTCCCACCGGAATCTCATGCTTCGTCTCATCCGGTTCATAATAGTGCTTCAGGATCGCGTGCACTGTTTTCTCCGACAGCGTGCCGATTCCCAGACGCTGCCTGTCGATTCCGATCACTTTGCTTTTTGCTGCCTCGAAGGCTTCCCGGTCCGGCATGACGCTCTCCTTTCTCAGACTGTTTCTGCTCCACATTGTAGCATTTTCAACCCGCTGTTACAACCCTTGATACATTTGCAAAAATCTGTTAAAATACACGGTAACAAAAGTTATTTTGTGAATATGTATACAATAAGGAGTGACTGTTATGACCTACAAAACACACGGCACCTGCTCTCAGCAGATCGATATTGAAATCAAGGACGGTGTGATCGATTCCGTATCCTTCGTAGGCGGCTGCAACGGCAACCTGAAGGGAATCTGCGCACTGGTGAAGGGCATGAAGCCCGAGGATGCGATCTCCAAGCTCAAGGGCATCCGCTGCGGTTTCAAAGAGACCTCCTGCCCCGACCAGTTGGCAAGAGCACTCGAGAGCATGCTGTAATTCACATAAAAAAGGCAAGGGACTTTGAGTATGAAAAGAATTGTTTTGACCGGAGGCGGCACCGCCGGTCATGTAACTCCCAATATCGCACTGCTTCCCTCTCTGAAGGAAGCGGGCTATGAAATCACCTATATGGGCTCCTACGAAGGCATCGAGAAAAAACTGATCTCAGACTTCGATATTCCTTATGTCGGAATCGCGACCGGCAAGTTCCGCCGCTATCTGGATGTAAAGAACCTGACAGACCCTTTCCGCGTCATCAAGGGATACGGTGAGGCGAAGAAATTCTTAAGGGAATATCAGCCCGATGTCGTCTTCTCCAAAGGAGGTTTTGTCAGTGTTCCCGTGGTTCGCGCCGCGGCAGCCCTGAAGATTCCCTGCATCATTCACGAGTCCGACATGACGCCCGGGCTTGCCAACAAGCTCTGCATCCCCGTTGCGAAAAAGGTATGCTGCAACTTCCCTGAGACTTTGCAGTATCTCCCTGAGGATAAGGGAATCGTCACCGGTTCCCCGATTCGTTCCGAGCTTTCCGAGGGCAGCAAAATTGCCGGTCTTGAAATGTGCGGCTTTACCGCAAACAAACCCGTCATCATGGTGATCGGCGGCAGCCTCGGCGCCGCAAATGTCAACAAAGCAGTCCGTGAAGCGCTTCCGAAGCTTCTGCATGATTTTCAGATCGTGCACCTGTGCGGCAAAGATAAGATGGATAACCTGCTCCTTAACACCCCCGGCTACAAGCAGTTCGAGTATGTTAAGACAGAGCTCAAGGATCTCTTTGCCATGGCTGACCTGGTCATCTCCCGTGCCGGCGCCAACGCCATCTGTGAGATTCTTGCCCTGAAAAAGCCTAACATCCTGATCCCTCTTCCGGCTCAGGTCAGCAGAGGCGATCAGCTTCTCAACGCCAAGTCCTTCTCAGACCAGGGCTTTTCCATCGTATTGCAGGAGGACGACATCACGGATGACCTTCTTGCACAAAAGGTAAGAGAACTGTATGAAAACCGCGACCGTTACCATGAGGCAATGAGCCAAAGCGGACAGCTGGATTCTATTACAACCATTATGAACCTGATAAAAGAAGCTTAATAAAGAAGCGGATAAAAGAAGCCTGACACAAGTGTCAGGCTTCTTCGTATATTGCGCGGCTTCCGCCGATATATTTGGGTCTGGTCCTTGCACAGACAACATGTCCGTCGCCGATCTGCTTCGTGCGGATACGAACCGGCACCGCAACATCTTTTAAGTGCATACCAATCAGAGTGTCGCCGATGTCCATCCCCAGGCTTGCCTTGATATGTTCCACGGCTACCGGATGCTCAAACGCTTTGTAGGCCGCGGTTGCAAAGGAGCCGCCCGCCTTAGGCTGCGGTACTACGCTCACAATCTCATAACCGTACCTAAGCGCAGCTTCCTTCTCAAGAATCAAAGCCCTGTTTAAATGCTCGCAGCACTGGGCAGCCAGAAAAAGACCTGCCTCCTGTGTCGCCTGGTAGATTCCGCCGAATACGACCTCGGCCAGGTCAGGACTGGAAAAGGTGCCGATTCCGGCTCCTCCTACCTCACTGGTGGAACATCCGACCACAAAAATATCATTCTCCTCCGGTTTTGCTTCCTCTATCAGTTCCTTTGCGGCACGATATGCCTCGTCACCGATGATCGTCATCTCAGATGTCATACGACTTCCCGTCCCTTCTCCTCTTAGTATCTGCTTCCTCAGTGCTCACCGATATACAGGGTCTGACCGGATGCAAGCTCCACGAGACCGTTCTGTGTCATCATGAAGACGCTGACAGCGGTGGGATTGTACATTGTCATACCGTCTGCGGAAATCTCCACCTGTCGGGTGGCGCTTAAGTATGTACAGATCTCCATATTGGTGGCATACCAGATGTCATCCTTGCCGGCCATTTTCTCTACAAATGCCTCGATCACACTCCAGTCTCCGCTGTAACCGAATTCAAAGCTGTGCCCCCACACATACATGAGCGGCAGCTCGACATATCCCGGCACATTCAGGAATTCCTCTCCGCGCTCTAAAAGCCTGTCACTGTGGTGACAGGTGGGATGCCACTGCAAAAAGTCTGTGGGCGGGTAAAAACCACCCGTACTGTTCACGGTTCTGGAATATTTTATCCCCACGGTCTTAGCCGTATTCATCACTTTCTCACTATAAATGCCAAACGCATAGGACATACCACAGATCATTTTACCGGTCATACGCTCCAGATTCTTCCTGTCCTCGAAGATCTCGAGCAATAACTGCTGATCGCTCAGCTGCGCCGGATTCCTGTGCTGTAAACCGTGACAGGCGATCTCATGACCGCGATACACCTCCTCCAGCTCCTCTGCGCCCACAAAGGTATGATTGCCCTTTCCGGGGTCCAGCGTTCCCGAATTGAGATGGAAGGTGCCCTTCATTCCGTGACTTCTGAAAAGCTCGGTCAGTCTCCTGTCAAAAATCTGTCCGTCATCATAACTGAATGTCAATGCCTTTGCCTTGCCGCCCGGATATACAAATCTCATACAAAATACCCCCTGTGTCGGTCTGTATCTTCACAGACCGATTCTATAAATCAATAGTACCAATAATAGCGGAAAAATACAACCGTAACCTTCGAATGGTTTGTGTAATTATTGCATTCGGATGAAGAATGTGATTTTATAGTAATGATAGTTTATTCGAATCGGACAGACCGGGCGGGGCCGTTGGCATTGGGAACCCCATCCGCCTTATGCATCACAGGAATCCCATGGACTTAGCTTTTGGAAAAGAAAGGAAGAAAAAATGAAACTGAGTAACGAGCAATTGAAAGCAATTTATTATGGAGCAATCTGGTTTGATGAGGACGCGGAAGGTTATCTGCATTCTTATCAGTACACACAGCCTCAGATTGATTATTTTAAGGAGGCATTTGACTTCTGGTATGAGAGATGTACGGCATCCAGTGCGAAAACCCTGGAGTTTACCACAACCGCAACAAAGGTTTCCTTTGATTATAAAATCATTTGGATTGGTTCCATGGACTCCATTGAACTCTCCATTGACGGAATGCCTGTAGACATCCGCTATGTGAAGGATTTGGAGAAAGAGGGGCGTATTTCCTTTGAACTTCCGGAGGGCAGCAAGGATGTTGTGATTTATTTGCCTGCAGATGCTACCATTTTACTGAAAAATGCAGAAATCAACGGAGAGTATACTCCGGCAAAGAAGGGGGAGAAGGTGCTCTGGCTGGGGGATTCCATTACCCAGGGCTTTGGTCCCCTTCGTTCCTTCCATACATATGTGAGCGCTGCCAACCGGCAGTTGAACTATGATATTGTAAATCAGGGAATCGGTGGATATGTATATGACAAGAACTCCCTGATGGATATGGGTGTTCATTTTGACAAGCTGATTGTCGCATTGGGAACCAATCAGCATGGAGACCCCACCATGGATGCCTGTGAAGAGTATTATGAACGATTGTTTGAGATTTACGGAACCGATATTCCTGTATTGTGTATTACGCCTTTGTGGCGTGGAGATACCCAGGATGATACAAAGTCATTGCAGCATTATTGTGAGGGAATCAGACAGGTATGTGCAAAGTATAAGAATATCACTATCGTGGAGGGCTGGAAGTTGGTTCCGCATTTGCCGGAGTATTATCTGGATAATCTGCATCCCAATTGCATCGGCACACAGTTGTATGCGGATGGTCTGGTAGAAGCGATTCGAAGGACGGGCTTTTAAATTCTTTCAGATGACCTGAAATGCAGGAATAAGGGAAAATCCGGTGAAGCTTGATAGAGGATAAATTGCAATGAGAGAAACAATAATGAAAAAAATGGGAATAAACGTGGTGGCACAAATGATTGCCTGGGGAATATTTACCTTGACGGATTATTATGAAGAAACCACAAGTAATGATTGTTATGAATTGATAATATGCTTTGCGGTGCCTGTTGTATATTTCCTTTTCTATCTGATATTTCGACGCAGGATATATGACACCGTTCCGGTGAAATGGAAAGAGATAGCGATGTTTTTCGGTATCTGGCTGGTGTTGGGGGTGTCCTTTGGGACAGTCATAACCTTTATGACCTGCCAATGGAACAATTGGATTGTACATCAGGATACAGGTGGATGGGAGCATTTCCTGAATGGATTAGAGTATCCGCTTTTTGGCTTTATGCTTGTGGTGGGCTTTGTCATTACAGCCGTCTTATGTGAAGTGGTTATCGGTATCGTAAATTATATAAAGAAGAAAGACTAGAGCTATGAATATCATCACATTGGAACGTATTTCAAAGGTATTTACGGAAAGAAAGGTGTTTGAGGACACCGATTTCTATCTGCAGGAAGGTGAGAAGGTAGGTGTTGTAGGGATTAATGGTACCGGAAAGACCACGCTTCTCCGTATCATTGGCGGGCTGGAGGAGCCGGATGACGGAAAGGTCATCCGTGCCAATCATCTGGTGATTCGTTATCTGCCCCAGCATCCGGAGTATCAGCCGGAGGATGATATGCTGGAATGTATTACCAAGGGATTGACCGGAGAGGAAAAGGTAAATACGCAGACCCGGGCAAAAACCATGCTCACCGGTTTGGGGATAAGAAACCATTGAGGCGTATATTGCGAAGATAGAAGAACGGTTGGAGCAGATTGAAACGGATATGGAAAGGAATGCCAAAGACTTTGTAAAGCTGAATGAGCTGCTTCGGGAAAAGGAGGAGCTTACTGCAAAGCTGGAAGAAAGGATGAACCGCTGGATGTACCTGGAGGATCTGGCGGAGAAAATAGCGGCGCAATCCACCGTCTGAAGCACGATAGTATGATTTATCGTGCTTCTTTTTGCGCAGACAGGATAGAACGGGAATTGTTATAATTAACCCTGAATTTATTCACGGAACAGTATCTGAACCGATAACTGTGCCATGAATCTAAAAATTAATCCATGCAGCCATAACATCACTCAATTAACCCGTCAAAAGGGCATAAAATTCCTGTGGCAGAGTTCAGAGCAGTTGTTAAGCTGTCAAGGTTCGCTAATAGTTGCTATTCCAGCTGTACATTCAGCTTACCGATATTTGAAAGTGTCTCATAGAATTCATTCTTATAAGGGCAGCTGCTACACAGCTTGAATGTGATATATCTTGCTGAATGGATTACTTTTGCGGCAATTTTAAACGGACGGTATCAATGCGCTTATTTCGCATGTTTGCTGATAACGCCAATCGTCTAAACCAATTAAATATGTTATACGCAAGAGCGTGTACCTGAAGCCGGTTGGCATTTACTATTCTGGTATGACTGCTTACGGAAGCGGAATCAAAACCGGATTTGCTTTCCTTGTAAAGGTCAGGCGTAGCGAAACCGCTGTCACCACGAAGCAGAATACGGATTGCAGGATAATCATTCAGGTATTCATCAAGTATCGGTTGCAGAAAATCAACCACTCCGGTACAGGAATACTGTGTTCCATCACGAAGCTGGATTTTTATCAGATCCCCGGTCATTCCATCATAACAGACAAGTGGATGATAACCATGGCTTTGATAATGAAAGTTAAAGGCTCGGCCTTCCTGTCTGCCGTACGCATCAAGAAGAGTGGAATCCAGATCTAGAATAACAGCTTGTGGCATCTGGATACTGTAGATTTTCTTTCTCAGTATTCTTCCAATCGCAAGAAACTGGTTAAGGTATCTTCATCCATACGGTTAAAGAATCTTGATACCGTAGGCTGTGATGCAAGGGCATCCTTTTCAAGTACAGACTTGAATACAGGATCGTTTGTCAGTTCATCGGAAGCGTCATCTTCGAAATAACCGGCAATGATCATATATATCATCTGGAGCAGGTTTTTCTGATCCGTATGATATCTGAATAATGCAGAATCATTGGTCTTGAGAGCTTTGCCTAAAAGCTTATCAATACCAAGTTTGCTTACGAATTCTTTGATGAGAAGTATGCCTGCATCGGAGGATAAATCTCCTCCATTAAAATTATACACTAACCTTCGAATGTTTAGAGTCTTTATTTTCCCGCTATTTTCTTTCGCTTTTCTTCATTCTTGTATTTGTCAGGAGTATCCCGCTTGTAACAGCGGTGAGAGGAGCTACCGTTACTAGTCCGAAGGATCCCACAATGGTATGCACGATCTCAGCTGCCACATATTTATAGTTCAGCATAAGTGCCACCGGTGTTCCCTGCGCCATAAATACCATCAAAAGTGCAACAAAGCTTCCGGAATAAGCCAGCAAAAGTGTCGTGGTAGTGGATCCGCAGGCTGCCCTTCCCACCGCGAAACCGGACAGGATCGCCTCCTTTGCACGAATATCAGGCTTTTTCTCCACCACTTCATATACAGCAGAACAGATATCTACTGCCAGATCCATGACAGCCCCCGAGGAACCCAGGAAAATGGAAGCCACAAATATCTTCGTCAGATTCAGATGCTGATAACCTGCATAGAGCAGACTTTCTCCGGATTCCATCACTGCCCCGTGTATCTGAAACAGATCAGTAAAGAAATATCCCAGCAATGCAGTGACCAGTATTGCCAGCGTGGCTCCGGATACGGCAGCGAGGCACCTTCTGTCCAGACCATAGATCAGACTCAGCACCAGACATGTCAACACTAATACGATCACAAGTGACACATAGATTGGATTCCATCCCTTTAACAGACCGGGAATCAAAACTTTCCACAGAAGCAGCACCGTATCTGCAAAAGATAGTATCGCTCTCACGCCCGTAGCTCCCGCAAAAAGCAGCAGCAGCAAAAGAAAGGCACCCACCAGAATTGCTTCCTTATCCAATCGAAAGTGATCTGTCATATACACGGCTGTGATCTGTCCGTCTGCATAGCTGACCACAACATAAGCCTTATCTCCCGGAGCAAACAATTTGTCCTGCGCAAGAGAGCCGTTTAATCGATTCACTGCCGCGCACTCTTCATCCCGAAACTTCCCGGACAAAATACGCACCCTGCAGCGCTGTTCTCCGCTTCGCACCAACCCGGTATCTACAATGTCGCTTTCATCTGTAGAAAGCACTAACGCCCTTACCCGATCGGCATTTTGATAGGACAAGGCACCCTCAAATCCGGTGGGCAGCAGCAATAAAAAAACAAACAGGCACAGCCAGAATATCACCGGACCTATCGTCTTATTCTTTCTGATTCTCTGCATCGATCTTCTCTCCCATAAACAAACGAAGAGCGCTTGCACGCTCCCCGTTCTATCCCAAAGAACTCTTTTACTTTACATCCAACAGCTCTGCCAGCCTGTGATAAATATCTGTATTGTCATAGTAGCCTCCGAATTGATCTGCGCCCGTTCCCTCTGCAAACGCTGCCACAGGCAGTCCGGTGTGAGAATAACTGGTGAAATCCACGCCGGATTTATTGTTCAGAATGTGAGTGACGGTTACGGAGAATGGATTGTATGTTCCGTAGAACACATACTGCTCCTGATCATACTCCTTCGTGTCATATCCGGAGATACTCAGTTCATATGCGGTGCGAAGTCGCTCTGTCTCGTAGTCGGTGAGTACCAGACGGTCTCCGTCTTCTCCGCTAAGCTTCAGTCCGAACAAAGCTTCCACATCCTTCATCGCATCCTCAAAGGAAGTACCGTTCTCCTTGTATTTCGTTACATACTGTGCATCAAACTGTGCATAGGAGATGGTCTGATTTGCCAATGTGTCCAAATAGGTATCATAATCCGTCCCGGCATATCCGATGGTAAGACCGCCTGTCTCATGATCACCGGTTACCAGAATCAACGTCTCCTCCGGATGCTTGTCGGCAAAGTCCACTGCTACCTGCACGGCATCTGCCATCGCCAGGGTATCCGTCACAGTTGCACCTGCATCATTCGCATGACAGGCCCAGTCAATCTTTCCGCCCTCACACATCAGAAAGAAACCATTTTCATTTTCCAATACTTCAATACCCTTTGCCACATAGTCAGCCAGTGCCCACTCTCCGTCCTTGCGGTCCATATCATAAGCCATTGCATCGGAATCGGCCAGATGCTCATCGATCAAGAGCACCTTGCCATCCTTGGCGGTCACTTTCTGTGCATCCTCCTGGGTGAAGGTTACCCTGTAGCCTGCGGCCTCGGCAAGCTCATAGAGGCTGGTCTTGTCCTTGTTATTACCGGTGACCTTCTTTAAGCCACCGCCGGCAAAATACTCAAATCCGGATTCCACCAGTTCCAGACCGATCTCATAATAATTGTTTCGGCTTGCCTGATGCGCATAGAATGCAGCGGGAGTGGCGTGGTTAATGTTAACGGAGCTGATCACTCCAATCTTCCAGCCTTTCTGTGCATGCAGCTTCTCTGCAATGGTCTCATACTCAACTGCACCGCTCTCATCCACATTGATCATACCGGAATAGGTCTTCTTGCCGGTAGCAATAGAAGTTGCTGTAGATGCGGAATCAGGGGCAAAGCTGCAGGAATCATATGTTACGGCTGACCCTGCAGCCTCAAAGTCCATAAAGTTCAGTTTTACAGGGCCATCCAATACTGCGCCTTCACGGGTGTCATATTTTGTACTGGGCAATGCTTTCTCATAATCATCATCTGCGATGGCTCCCAGATAATCAGCTGCAGCCTGGAACTGAGGGTAACTCATTCCGTCGCCAATAAACAAAAAGACATACTTTGGCGCTGCGGCCTCTTTCACCTCGACAGACGCCGGGATCACTTTTTCTGTTTCGACAGTTGTTTGCTGCTGTTCAACTGTCTGTGTACTCCCCTGTGCTTCCTGTTGCTGCGAGTCACATCCGGTGAACATACCTGTCACCATACACATAGCAAGCAGACTGACTGCGATTTTTCTTTTCATACTGTACCTCCTCGATTGTTTTGTACAACATTGAGTATAGGTACGCTATGTAAAGGCTGCTACCATGAATCAGTAAATCTTTCATATAATAAATGTAAATTTATGGTGCCGGGCTTCCACCATTATGCCAGAAGCCTCTTACTTTTTCTCCTTTTCGTATATTCCGACAAAGCCGGGGCAATGCTAAGGAAAACCATCTATACTTACCATGCGGGAAGGAATATGCGAATGGAACTTTCAACCGGGCTTTCAGAAAATATAAAAACCATACAGTCTCTTCTGCCCATCGGGGAGAGCTTTGATATCATCACCAGAGAACTCACCTTTGGCAGGACCGCCGCCTACTTTGTGGGCATCAACGGATTGTGCAGAACCGAGGTGCTGCAGGAGATCATGTCTGACCTGCAGAATCCGGTCTTTGTGCAGACTGCAGAAATAGAGAATCTGGAAGCCTTCTTAAGAGCCAAGCTCGGATACGCCCAGGTGTCCCTGTCCGATGATTTTGAGACAATTGTCCTGAATGTGCTGAGCGGTCCCGTCGCACTCTTCGTGGACGGCTTTGACAGGGCTGTCCTCATCGATGTCAGAACCTATCCCCAGCGGGGCGTCAAGGAACCGGACATGGAGCGGATCACCCGCGGTGCGAGGGACGGCTTTGTGGAGACCATGCTGTTTAACGCGAACCTCATCCGGCGGAGAATCCGTTCCTGCGGACTGACCTTCTCCATCCGGCATGTGGGCACGGAAAGCAGTACCGACATCGCCATCGCTTATATGGAGCCCCTTGTCAACAAATCCCTGCTAAAGCTGATAAACGACACCCTGGCAGAGCTTCGTGTCACTTCGCTGACGATGGGAAGTCAGAGCCTGAAGGAGCTGCTTCTGCCTGCGAAATGGTGGGCGCCGCTGCCGGGCATTCAGATGACGGAAAGACCGGATGTCGCCTGCAGCTACCTTCTCGAGGGCCACATCGTCATCCTGGTAGACAATTCCCCCACCGCGCTGATACTGCCCTGCACAATCTTTCAGTTTACGCAAAGCCCTGACGATTATTACAAAAGTCCGTCCGTCGGCGGATACTTCCGCCTGATACGGTTTTTGTGTATTCCCGTGAACCTCCTGCTGATGCCTCTGTTTTTGCTGTTCACCACAGTCTTTCGGGCCGAAACAGCAACATGGAACCTCCTGACAGAAGGTTCCGTGTCGGCTCCGCGCATTTTCTTCTATGTGATGGCTGTCGAATTTGCCATTGATCTGTTAAAGTACTCCGCCGCCCTGACCGACAGCCGTTTCTCCGGCTCTCTCTCCATCGTCGGCGGTCTGTTGATCGGAGATATTGCTGTGCGTCTGAACTGGGCCTCTCCTGAGGTTCTCTTCTACGCCGGTATCACCCTGTTAACCGGTATTTCCCTCTCAACCCCGGAATTTGCGGACGCTCTGCGGCTGTATCGCCTGTTTCTGCTGCTCGCAACCGGCTTCTTTCGACTCCCCGGCTTCTGCATCGGACTGCTTTTGATTCTGCTGTCCGTCATAAAGACGCCGACCTTCGGCAAAATGAGTTATTTCTGGCCCCTGTTTCCCTTCGAGCGGAGGGCGCTTCACAACCTGCTCTTCCGCAGTCCTACCGCAAAAGCACAGCCCACGGATGTCTGGGACCGGGGAGTGGCGAAGCGCTAGTACAACAGCTTCTGATCGTCTGCTTTCGTACAATTGCTTCGCCCTCCGCAGCCGTTTGTTTTTCTGCCGAACATGCAAATGCCCATCCGGGAATCCTCGGATGGGCAAAAAAAAGAGCGATAGACGGGACTCGAACCCGCGATTTCCACCTTGGCAAGGTGGCGCTCTACCAACTGAGCCACTATCGCATGAGTAACAGGTTACTACCTGTCCTTGAAGGTATGAAATTATTTCGACCAAACCGCAATCTGTTCGGTCAGAGCAGGTGATGGGAATCGAACCCACGTATCCAGCTTGGAAGGCTGGTGTTCTACCATTG
>JAEDDX010000033.1 GCA_016293615.1 Acetatifactor sp. | reverse complement strand
ATGTACCGTCCATATCAAACAAAACTGCTTGCGTCATCGCTCTTTCCTCACAACCATGCGTACCCTTGCCGGGCCTTTCATACTGCATGGTTTCTTTCTGTTGGTGAATTTTTTGTTGTTAACTCTTTTTGTTGTTGACTTTTTGTTGATGAATGATTGCTGCTTCCTTATTCTTGTTAAACTCTCCGGCACCAACTCTCAAGTAATGGCTTTTATTTACTATCTTCCAGGTACCTTAACAGCCCTTCGCAACCATCTGCAACATCCTCGTAAGTACGTCTAAAATCACCGGTATACCAAGGATCTGCAACATCCTGACTCCTCCCGGCGAACTCCAACAGCTTAAAAATCTTCTCCCCACGCCTATGCCCGGTCATCCGCTCCATATTACGGATATTCATCTCATCCATACCAATCAAAAGATCATACTTCTCATAATCAGCCCTCGTCAGCTGCACCGCACGCTTCCCCGCACAACTGATTCCATGCCTCGCCAGTTCTTCCCTCGCCGGAGGATACACCGGATTGCCCACACCATTCCAGATCTCCTCCGTACTCGTTGCTGCAGAGGCAACATAATACCTGCCATCCAGACCGGCCTTCTGAACCATATCCTTGAAAATAAACTCCGCCATGGGGGAACGGCAGATGTTGCCGTGGCAGATAAAAAGTACTTTAATTTTCATAATTTCCCTCCTGAAAAGGCACGATTTGCCGCGTTTTGCGCGTATTTCGGGCATAGTTTTTGATAAAAGAAATGTTCGTCTGTCAAGTGGCCATCAGACAAATGTACATTTTATGGCAAATCGAGACAAAATAAGGCAAAGTGTTACAGTCAAACGGATACGAACCGTATACGAATATCGGGTAAGAGTATACGCTTGAAAATGAGGGCTATCGTTAAAAAGTGAACACAACTTTGTAACGATGAACCCGGAGGGTTCACTTTTAATGATTATAGTTTCAACCTTATACACCTAATCTATGTCGTATATCATTCAGCCACTCGCCTTTATACTTAAAGAACTTAGGTCCAGCAATAGCATATTTCTTTCCTGATAATTTCTTAGCTAAGGCTGTGAGAGAATACCTTTCACCTTCAAATTCTACAGTTCGGTCATCTACTACAGTAGCTTTGATATCCGGATCAGCATAATATTCTATTTGTTCTCCCACAGAAATCTTACAAGCATAAAAAGAGAAATTAGATGCACGTTCTGTATTTTCATTATCAAGTTCCTGTGCTAATTGCTCATCTTGCTTTTCAGATTCCGTCATCTGATACTTCGTAAGTCTATCTGCATACCCATGAATTTCGGCAATTGCCTCCAAAATACCATAAGCATCTTCCGGTGTCATAGCATAAAATTCTCGTACACGTTTCTGACCATTAAAATTCTCTATTGATCGTAAATCTGGATTAATACGGTCAATAATAGAATGAATTTTTTTATCTGACAAACGAGAATCAACCTCATAAGTTGCATATACTCTGAATGCATACGGAATACATTCACTTCTATTAAGTTGAGATAATCGCTGTTTTAAATCATCAGCGTATCCAATCTTTACATACTCCGGAAATGATGGATTGGTTAATATGTAAATTACACCCTGTCCCATATTAAAACTCCTCGCTCAATGGTCTCCATCTATCATCAGACATATCTTCAACATATTCGGTGTTATTAATGTACAATTGTTCATCAATGTCTCGTACAAATCCCCAATGAATTTTATGCTTAGCAGCAAATTCCTTGAAGGCATTAAACTTATTAGCCACTTGTACATCAATGTTCTTACTATGGCCTGACTGCTCTCCACCTTTGGTTTCAATAATCCAATCTGTACCATCTTTCATGTGCACTATATAATCCGGATAGAACAACCATTGTTTTAATAGGCCATCCAAATACACAACCGATAAATACTGTTGGCCAGTATCTCCGTTTTTATATACCCATTCAACTTTGTCATTATTCTCACAATATCTTTCAAAAAGTCGTTCAGGCAAGCTTCGAGTTTTATCAGTAATAAATTCATTCGTATACTCACGATATGCATTCATTCTCATCAGCTGTCTTTGCTTAACTTCACAGAACTTATAGATTTCCATCTCTGGGATATTAAATGTTGCTGTCTTAGGCTCCATAACAAGAGTAAGCTGAACACTCATTCCAGAGGTTACTTGCTTGAAGTCCATTTTGAGCTGCTTAACATTATTGATAATAAATGCATAAAAATCATCATTCTCTAAAGCAACAAACTTATATTTAGTCTTCTTTCCTTTGCTGAACATTCTACGAAGGATATTTTTTACCTTCTGAGACTGCATACCAGTTACTTTTTTTATCTCATCTACAGAATGAAGCAAATAAATACCATGAGTATGAGTATTAACTTTTGTCTTAATACCGATATTATGCTTACTCATACCTGTTGCAAGGTCATCCATTGTTCTGAATTCACCTTGCATGATTTTACTATCTATTTCGTGGTCAAAGTTGTAGCCACCCGCCTCAAGGTTTTCCTGATTTACCCTTTTATCATTTCCTAGATGATATTTTTCCTTGAAATATTCATAAACTTTTACAAGAGTTTCTCTTTCTCCAAGACCATCAAAATCAAGGTTACGAAGTTCCTTAACTAATTCAAAATCCTTAGCTTCATCTTTTAAGAATAATCTTCTTACCTGATATGCTTTATCCATTGTGGCCAAAAGGCCTGTCTTATAGTTATCATCAAACGTATAGATATAGCAATAATCAAGAGTATTGATACCGTAATGCTTACGTTCTGGCATACGACGAATTCTACCAATCGTCTGAATCTGAAAATCCTCACTTCCACCCTCACGAAGCTTTACAAGAATCTTTGCTCTCGGACAATCCCATCCAGTAGATATTGCCTGTTTCATTAAAAGGAATGCTGGTGAACCATCAAGGTCTGTTAAATGTTCAGTATTCTTTTTATCATCGCTCATCCAGATTGAAACCATACCATTATCATAGGTATAACCCATCTCAGCCAATTTATCTTCAACAAATTTTATATTTTCAGGCTTACCAGCTGGAAACTGAATAAGAACCAAAGGTCTAATATTAGAGCCAATTAATTTATACCCCTCAAGCACTTCTTTTCGCTTTTCATCAGCAAGCTTCAAAAGATAGTTATAATCGTCATCATCTTTATATTCACGCTTCTCTTCTACGCCCTCATTTACATAGATAGCTCGTGTAATAAGGCCTGCATTAATAACCTCATCTTCTGGTATCTCATAGAATTCATGATGTGGAACTTTGTTCGCTGTTGCTGATACTCGAATAATATTCTTAGCAGCAAAAGCATTTATAATATCATCTGCTTTCTTGGTATTATTCATATGTTCCTCGTCAATGATAACAATGAATTTAATACCTTCTTTGTGAGCTGCTGCTATCATTTCAAATAGGTTTGCTTTTTCTCCATCCTTTAAGGCATTATTACCTTTCTTGGTTACAAGCTCCCAGTTAATAAATGTAACGCTCTCACCTTCAAATCCCATAAGCATAGAATACAAAAGGGTACGAGTATCTCGCTGCGGTGTTAGCTCATCCATACGGTCTTTACTCTGCTGTTCAAGGTCTCCCTTGCCAGGACAAAGCCATACAAACGCAGTCTTGCCATTAGTATTCTTTAAATATTCATCAACATACTTTACAAGCATAACAGTCTTACCCGCACCTGTAGGCGCTTTGATTGTAATTATCTGCTTGCTTGCCACATCAGTAGTCTTATCAATAAGGAAGTCTACACAATCATTTTGGAATTCAAAATCCATTATGCCATTTACCATAACTCGCCAGCCTCCCTTAATTCAAAATCAAAATAACAATCTGGAATAATATATGTATTTACTTTCTCTAACATCCTTTCTTGCGATGTTGAAAGTAACACATCTTGATTTATAAACACTGCTTCAAGTTTGTCATAATTAGCAATGTTCTTCTCAAACTCATCCATCTCTTCATCGTCCATAATGATTACATATTTTTCATTATCGACCTTTACACCAAATTGAAGTTGTATCATCTCGACAATATGCTCAAGCAAATCTTCATAGATTTTTTCACTATCTTTTTCAACGAAATCAGTTTTAAAATACTTTAAATTATTCTTTAAAATTCCATCTTTCCCATCCATGATTTTTTCTAAACGCTTATACGTTATTGTTTCGCAAATATCATTATCATTATTTGTGCACAAAATGAATTTTCTATGCCCGCTATCCTCTTGATTTAATTCCATAACGGCTTGGCCTGTCGTTCCCGACCCAGCAAAGAAATCAAGAACAGTGACATCATTTCTAAAATGCGACAATAGTTCTTTGATTAACTGCACAGGCTTAACTGTATCAAATCCTGATGCATATCCTAGGATATTGTTCAATTCATCTTTTCCGTTTTGTGCAGTTCCAACTTTTTCAGATGTTAAATGCGACCAAAATGGTTCAAATTTGATTTTGTCCAACTCATCTTCAGGATATACTGCTTTTTTTACAATGCCATCTACTATTTCAACTTTTCCCTCTTTTTCAAGTTGTCTTGCGGTATCTTCTCCAATCTGCCAACGTTTGCCTTCTCTTGGTGCTTGACCTAATATTTCGAATTTCATAGAATCTCTGCGATAGGCGCCAGCATCTGATTTTTCAATAATCTCAAATCTACAAGGTCCAAACTTACCCATATGTGGATATTTCATTTCTGAATCTATCTGTTTTAAAACAAAATCTATTTTTTCTGCCTTCGCATAACAAAAAATTGACTCTACTTTCTTTTGCAATGCAAATCTCGCTCTTCCCGCATTCGTTGGTTGTGTTGTAGATTCCCATGTCAGATGTCCTACAAATTGTTTCTCTCCAAAAATTTCATCACAAAGCAATTTCAATTGTGCATCTTCAGCGTCATTTATTGAAATAAAAATATATCCTTGAGATGATAATAATTCACGTGCAATCTTTAAGCGTCTATACATAAATGAAATCCATTTACTATGCTTAAATGCATCATCATCGCCAACACAATTATCATCATATATAAAACTTTTTCCTGTATTGTACGGCGGGTCGATGTAGATTACGCCTATCTTTCCCTTGTGTGTTTTCTCTAAAAGCTTAAGGCTATGAAGATTATCTCCTTCTAACAAGAAATTGAAATCCTCACTATCTGGATTACCAACTATTTCTTTATTAGTATCTTCTGTAAATACAGGTATGTGAGTCTTCATCTTTTCATCAACTTCTTCCTCATGTTCTTCCCACACAAGGCCATACTTCTTCGCAGTCAATTCACGCTCTATCTGATTGATTGCAATAAGAGATTCATCATCACTGTGCTGTTCTTTTAGTGTTTCAAGAAAGCTAAGCATTTGCTCTCTTCTAATCTGTGATAAATTTGCCATCTTAATTCTCCTTTAATCCCTATTTACCTTCTTGCAATAATATCTCATATCGCAGTTCAAACAGGACTTTTTGTTCTTTGCTTCTGTTGAAAATTCATGATTCTGTATCTTTTCAACAACCTTATCAAATTCTTTGATTGTAGTTTCAATAGCTTTCTTTGATTTTACAAAAGAAACTGTCGGTTCTCCGCTATCATCACCTGTATAGTAAAGATGCATCTTACTTACTTCTTTACCTGTCTTTTCTTCTACCAGATGTGCATATACCTCGAGCTGTCTCTTATATCTCTCAAAAGATTCAGCTTGCTCAGTAATCTCTGGTTTCTTCTCTGATTTAAAATCTACAATCTCAACTGTATTTCCATCGCCTCGTATCAGGTCAACGGTTCCCTTAAGGATATACTCAGGTTTTACTAAACTTACATCAACCTCTGCATCCTGAATATAGCTCCATAACGATTCACCTTTTCCTTCGCCATCTCCAGATACGAAACCTATACCTTTCTCCATTCGTTCTACATAAGAAAGCACCTGTCTGTATGCAGCATCAACCTGTTTTGCACCCAAGTATGAGTGTTCGCTCTTTGAAAGTGTTGAATAGTTCGTATCAAGCCATGTACGGACATTATCAGGTGTAATCGTATCTTCTTCATGTCTCATCGCAGCTCTATGTACATCTTCTATGGTCTCATGCACAAGCGTACCAAATAATGTTGCGCCTACTCTTATCTGTGTAAATCCAAGCTCTTTAAAAAACTTGTATTGCAACGAACAATTCTCATAAAGCTCGATATGCGATGTAAATGAGAAAGTCTGCTTTATATTAACTGGCTTTACTGTAGCCAGCTCTACATTTGATAAATCCAATGTATCGTAGGAAGGTAACTTCTCATAACATTCTTCAAAATATTTGCTCGGCGTTCTTCCTCTGCCTTCTTTTTCATAGCAGGAAAGTACAAGTAAATTCTGTGCTCTTGAAAATGCTGTATAATACAGTCTCCAGAAGTCAAAAAATTTAATATCATCTTTCGTCTCAAAAGCTGGCCTATGAAAATATTTCTTCTCAATTTCTTCTATAATTCCATCAGACTGAGTCTTTGGTACAGACGAAAGAGAATCAACCATTACGATTGGAAATTCCATACCTTTTGACTGATGTATTGTCATAAAAGAAATACAGCCGCTAGGTGCATATTCTGAATCATCTTCGTATTCTGTGATACCACCATCAAAAAGGAATCGCATATACATATTGAAGAATGTTTCAGGCGCAGTAACTATATTCTTTGCTGTAAATACTTCTATACGATGTAAGTATTCATATTTACCGAGTACAGATGAAAGAATAGAAACATTTCGTGCCGCTCTTTCATCGTTTACTCCATTACCAAGGTCTATACCTATGTAACTTCTAAATGGTTCAAATTCTAAAAGCTGATACAGAATTCCTGTAAAAGCATAATCAGTATTATCTTTTATCTGGCTATGACTTCTGAGAATCTTCTCATACCAGTTTTTAAGTTCTTTGTGTTCTTTCATCAAAGACTTAGCTGTTTCCACACACTCATCTCTGTAGTACGCATATAATTCAGGATATGCATATGGAAAACTCTCTGTCTTTAATCTTAAATAGTAGTTAGGGAAGCACATTATCAAGCAGCCTAACAATTCTTTGATTTCTGGCCTTTTAAAGAACATTTCTGAACGTGGAGAATATACTGGTATCTTCTTATCTTCCAAATACTGTATAAGGTCAATTATCTTATCGTTCTTTACAGACCTACATAGAAATGCAACCTGATTATAATCCTTGATTACATCCTTGCTCTTAAGCGAAGTTATGAAATCGTATACGCTGTCATACCAGTCATCTACATTATCTTTACCTGAACACTTTAATACAGCAGTATCTTTTGAATAATTAGGCTTGCCTGGTTCAATCTTCTTAGGGAATCTAAAATTCTGCCAAATAAACTTATCATTCGTGGAATCCATCCACTCATTATAAAAATCAATTATCTCTTTTTCAGAACGATAGTTTACAGTAAGGTCTACACGCTTACATTCACCATCCGAAAAATGTGAAGGAAATTCTAATATATTACGAATGGTAGCTCCTCTGAAACGATACAAACCTTGGTCATCATCACCAACAACACATATATTTTTCGTATCTCCTGTTATCATGAATACAATTAATTCCTGAATGTAGTTTGTATCCTGATACTCATCTACCATTACGTATTTAATTTTTTCTTTTATCTCAGCTAATATTTCAGGATGATTTAGCATCAGAGAATAAGCCTCAGTCTGTATTGAAGAAAAATCAATCAGGTTCTCTTCTTCTGCTATTTTCTGATACAAAGCTAATACATTAGCGATGCCTACTATCGTCGGTTCATCGTCGCCTAACATCTCATTAACATTGACGAGTTCTTCTAAAAGATTACTAACATACTTTGAAATTTCGCCCGCCTGTTTCCATGCACCGATATTCTTGGCGAAGATATCATCATAACAAGGCAGAGCACGAAATTCATTGATATGCTGGAATATCATATACTTTTGGTCGAATTGGTCTAGCATACGATAATTTTTCTTAATACGAGTAAATTCCAAATGCTCTTTTATAATACGCAAACATATCGAATGAAATGTACCAACATACATTTCATTAATATTAACCTGTACACCTATAGCATATAGTTCATTAGTAATACGAGTAATTAACTCCTTGGCAGCTTTTTCAGTGAAAGTAGCCACCATAATTTCTTCTGGCTTTACGCCTTTCTCAGTAATTAAATACACTATCCTTTTAACAAGTGTAAATGTCTTTCCTGTTCCTGGACCAGCTATAATGAGAAGCGGTCCATCTGTATGTTTTATAGCTTCAATCTGCTGTGAATTTGCATTTCCAAAATCGAAAGACATGCGACATCCCCCTTTTCATAATGATTATATCAAATCAAAATTCCCAATTTTCTCTCTCACACAACTCCAAAATACCAACACAATCGATGCCTAGCATTTTACATGTATACGGAATTTTTTTTGGCGAATTTTTGCTTTCCTCAGTTATTACTATTAGACCGTACTTCATAGCTGTAGCAATAAGAAAAGCATCTCCAGATGATTTATTTGACTTAAAATCAACCAATTCCTTATTTGTAGTAACCACCTGTTTTACATTTTCTTGTACTGTATCATCTATTGGAAGAATAAGCATTTCGTTTTCATGCATCCATTGAATCAACTTTTCATCCTCAACTTCATCAGCAATTTCGCTACATGTAACAATCACTTTATGTCTTATTAATTCGTCTATATTATTCCATTGGCTCTTATATATCTTTCTTCGATGAGCCTCATCATCCTTTTGTGATAATATTGCTGAAGTATCAATTATATATTTAGGAGTCCTTTCGGTATTTACTGTCTGAACCATTTTAATACCTCCCCTATAAAGCCATTAATGTGTTTTACTTTTATTCCAACGCATGTAGATATATCTGATTTGTCAAAAAAGCCCTCCGAATATCCCCTTACCAACAAACGACACATATCTGAACTGGTTCGATCAATTCCTTCCCTTGGCATATTTCTTGGAATACCTTTTTTCCCATTTTCTAAACGCTGTAATTTAGCCTCTTCTTTTTCTCTAAAAAATTTTTCATTTAATGCTTCCGATACTTTTCTATACCATTCTTTTGAACAAATCCCCACATCCAACAATCTTCTTGCAGTAACTTCAGAACTAACAGAATATCGCTTAGCAATCTTATCTATTTTTATTAAGTCGAAATCAGATTCACCTAATCCGTCATAGTCCAATAAGATATAGCTTGTTGGGATAAGAATTTCTCCCGCAACTGCATTACAAAATATTTCTTCAGCATCTCCTAAATATGTATTATTTATTTCATTGCACATAGAGGACGAACGTTTTATTATATGTACAATCTCATGTAACATCGTAAAAATCTTTGCTGGATATCGATCTTCATCATTTATTCCTATAATCGGAACTTCTGTATCATATATCGCAACGCCACGCATGATTTCTGGTGCAACACCTTCAAAACACTGCACGAATATCCCTTTATTCTCAATCTTTTCTCTAAGATATAAATATAGTTTTCTTGTACTCTTCAACTTACACTGCTCATCAATACTGAATCCTAAATAATTTCTAATCGCCGCAGACCATTTAAAAATATCATTTCCTAACAAACTCAAATCAAATTTAGGTATAGTTTCACCGAACGCTTTCTTTACTTCCATATAATAGTCGCGCGCATATATAAGGTCCATAATTGCCAAATTAATAGCCGATTCATCATTTACTGACTCTACAAGTGTTCTCTTATTACTAATTCGTGGAAGATGTTTAACATTTATATCTTCTGAATTCATGTATAATCCAGCGAAAGGAACATGATAGCATTTTGCAAGTGCCTTTGCCTGATTAATTGTTGGCCATTTGTCGCTTTCAATATTTTCCCACTGTTCAACTTTATCACGTGTAAACTTAGAAATTCTCGTTATATATTCAAACGAAATATTACGCTGTGTACGAATAAACTTTAAAGTATGCTTATTCACCCTTGCATATACATAGGCCATTACTTCACCTCCAAACTATAGTAATATAATTTATCCCACTTTTATCCCATACCATTTCAATGATAAAACATTTACTATCCCAAAATCAGGACTTAATATATTTCCCCGACTTCTAAAAATGAATTTTTAACTGCTTGTTTTTGCTTGCAACTGCTTTTGCAAACTAGCAGTTACTTTTGCATTTACTCGCCACTGCCTATTCAGTATCTCTGCTTATATATTTCTTTCAAATCCTCAATCGCTACTTCCGGAGCCATAGTATGAAACATCAAATAATTCCGCTTCATTGTTTCCACCGGGGCTTGCTTGTAAATTGCTTTACTGGATTCCTCAGTATAGTAATGCCAATATCTATAAATGTATCCAATCCAATAAATCACATCTTTGGAATACACTTCACCCTTCTCATCCACTTTATCCCCTGCGGCTTCTATAACCTCTTCGAGCAAATATTCTTCTCCTGCCCACTGCATACGGTTATAGGTAGAGTCCAAAGCCTTTGCAGTTTCAGAATTCATGAAAGTTTTTATAAAGCTAGCACTTCCCAACTGTCTGTCTACAGAAAGTTCAAATAATCTGCCCTGAATATCACACAGTTTTAATTGTATTTCATTCATGCGAATCCTCCTTGTCTTGTATAAAATAACCTTCTTGTATTATTGAGGAGGATTTTACCTCACTACCGCTTGGTCCAAAATCTCGTCAAAAAACAATCCTTCTCTACGATAGTTTCTACAGATATCATTTGCCAATGAAGAACCTTTTACACGATTTGCCTCTGAGACTTCCTTCATAAACAATTTCTCTAAATAAGAAATCGGAATTTCTTTCTCAATCCGTACCGCATCGCACCCCTTTTGTGTAACTGCAACATACTGTTTGCCAAGCTCCAATGCAGACAAACTATTTATTAGTGCTGCGTCAGTTATGTTTCCAATAAAGAAGTTGTCAATAACAAAGAACATTCTGTCATTTGCAATGCTTCCGATAACCAAATCTTTATCCTTTGTCATTTCTTGATATTTACTATAAAAAGGTGTTCCTTTTATTTTTTCCATTCGTCCTCTATGATATGCGACAATCATCGCCCATTCCAAATCAACTGGAACATCTAATACAGCAAGGTTATCCACTGATATGGAAACAACATAGAATTTTGCACTCTCATAATCGCAAATAAGCGTAAGTGCTTGGCTCGGCTCCGTTCCCATATAGAATCCTTCCCCGAAATCGCACTGTTTTCGGCTCAGCGGTGCAATATCCCCCTCTATTCCTGATTTTGAGCCGTGATACAGCAGCACTCTCCCTTTTTCAAGTTCAATGCTTCCAGAAGCTGCTTCAATCTTCTCCAAAACCATGTCATATACTGGAACATCATACTCCTTACATAAATCATATATTTTGTCCTGTGCAAGTTTATTTGGCAATGCACGACCGTTCTCCCAACGGTTTACAGTCGCAAATGTTACATTCAACCGTTCTGCAAATTCAGTCTGATTCATATTCATATGTGAGCGTATTTTCTTGATTAAATCTTGCATAATATCATCTCCACGTTTCATTACGATATATAACATTTGTTCTAATGTAAATTATATAAAATGTTATACAGCAAGTCAATCTATATAATAAGACATTCGTAAGAAATATAGCACACAATATGTTGACTGCAGGCACCCGTAGTCATGCTACAAGGCAATAAGAAAAGGCACAGACTCACAGAACATCGTTCTACAAACCTGCGCCTTGTCGGCGAAGTAGCCTAGCATGACTACCTCCTCCAGTAAACATATTGAATATTTTTGACGCAAGCGACAATTTTCTTCAACACAAACTTTTCTTAGTAACATATTTTTATGTATAGTAACATCACTCATGTTACTTTGTACCTTTTTATGTTACTTCTAATTTTCTCTTTATTTCAAACGAAACACTTTTTTCCTTAACTCCGAATATATCCGGTGTTATCAAAATTCTCTCTTGATTCTTCCGCCAAAACTGGATAGTATGAATTCATGAAGCGGGTTTTGTGTCGTGTACAGCCTTATAGCTCAAGCGGGTAGCTCGTTTCATTTTCAAGCAAGAAACGAGTTTTTGACTGAGTAAGGTCTTGGGACTGGAAATGGGTACTCGTTTCTTTTTTATACTCCTTTTTTATACCTTTCAAATATTAAAGTGTAAATTTTACACGTTATTATTGCAGCATGGGCAAATTTTGCCCATACTGTCCTTTACTTGCATTAGCCATGTTACAGCCCCAAAATCCCTAATTTCTGGCTTAAATCTGGTATAAAAATCCCGTTTCAAGCTCCCACAACCCCCGATTTTCCTAGACTTTTCCGAAAAAGCAACTTCTTGCCGTGGCAGCTGAAATTCTAAACATCTTTGATGGACCGGTAACTGAACTGTCATATTTAGTAGTATTCATATACTTGTTTCCCGGTTTTTTACTCTACTCATACCGCGCACTCCTTTCAAAAAAGAGCAGACAACCTTGCTGCCTGCCCTCATATAACACATATTAAGAACAACTATACATTTCCTTTTGCAGCATTAAATAATGTCTTTCTCATTTCCTCGCGCCATGCATCGTTTGCAATACACATTCCCATATAGCAATTCTCATTAAACATGCCCATCATAAGGTATCAATTCATATTTTATATCCACATTTTCCCTGCTTATTTTATATTATCAAGCCTTTCTCCGCTATCTACAAGTTCCCCTTACTTCATGGCATCATTCCGGCCGATATATGTCTCAAACATTCTCAAAACCTCAAGCAGCGGTTCCGGCAGACGCGTATAGCATTCTTCCTTCAGTTCGGCAGGAACACCATAGAAGCCTTCTGCGATGCTTCCGGCAATAGCCGTCAGTGTATCACAGTCACCACCAAGAGATACCGCAGTGCGGATAACATCCTCAAAACTATCTCCCTCCAGGAAAGCCGTAATGGCCTCCGGCACGGTTTCCATGCAGGTTTCTGTATGAAAATATCCCGGTCTGATTTCATCGCAGGTACGATTCAGCTCGTACCCAAATTCACTTTCGATATAGTTTTTGATCTCCGTTTTGCTGTGTCCAGTCCTTGCCAGGAAGATGGCACTGGCAGTTGCTTCAGCGCCCTTGATTCCTTCCGGATGGTTGTGGGTAACTTCGGCAGAAAGTCTTGCTGCGTGTCTGACAGCATCAATATCGTTATATAACCATGCCACCGAAGAAACACGCATTGCAGAGCCATTACCAAAACTATTATAAGCCTTGCACTCCGGATGGCGAAGCCACTGTAGGAACATGCCTCCGTACCCGGCGTTCGGATACATCTTGCCAAACCGGCGCATACGATCAGCCAGGTTTCGCAAAATCCATTCATCCGTCGCACCCGGCTGTGCATCCAGGAATGCCATCCCCACAGCCAGTGTCATTACGGTATCATCGGTGTAGGTGGATTCCCCGGAGAACAGGGGGAACTCTTTGCTCTTATTGCCACGGTCAAATTCATAAGGGCTGCCGATCATATCACCTAAGATTGCTCCAATCATCTCTTGCCACCTCGTTTCTTATAATCTGCATCAATTTTCTTTTTCCAGTCAGCACTAAGCGGTGCTGCACACGCTCTTACACTTGTAATCGCCTCGCTGATCACCTCATAGTTGAGAGCAGTTCCAGCCTCATCACAGTGATAGTTGGCAGCCATTGATTCATCGATGCCAAATCTTCTGGCTTCTGCCGCTGCGTCGATATTTGCTCCAAGAAAAAGGAACTCCCAGCCATAACGCTCTTTCTGGCGCTCAATCATGTGACGCACCTTGTCATAGGTGTAACGATGGCTGGCATTCTCCATACCGTCGGTCGTGATGATAAAGAGGGTCTTCTCCGGCACATCTTCCTTCCGGGCATACTTATGGACATTCCCGATATGGTGGATCGCACCGCCGACAGCATCCAGAAGTGCGGTACAGCCGCGTACATAATAATCCCGGTCGGTAAGGTTCGGAACATCAGCAATGGCAATCCGGTCATGGATCACTTCTGTTTCGTTGTCAAACAGCACGGTGGAGACTACGGCTTCCCCCGGTTCCTTGCGCTGTTTTTCCAGCATGGAGTTAAAACCTCCGATCGTGTCCTTCTCCATTCCGGACATGGAACCGCTGCGGTCTAAGATGAATACAAGTTCTGTCATTCTAAAATCCTCCTGTTTTATGTATTGTGATTTCATGATACAGAAAACAGGAGGAGAAATGGTCGCATGCCATGCGACATTTTATGCACCGATCAGCGGCTGGTCAAAAGCAAACAGCACCTCATTCAATTCATAAATGTTGTAGTTTCTGTTCACCAGAAAATACTCCACGATCACATCGAATTTACTGCTGAGAGAGAGGGCAAAACCCGCGCGACCGATAAAATCCTTTGTTTCATCTACATCCAATTCCAGGGCAAACGCAAAAGCGAGCGCTGTTGTCTTGGATGGCTTATAATCCATATTATTTCGGATTTTCGAGAATAGCTTTCGATCCACATTGGCCTTCTTATAGATTTCAGAGTCCTTCTTGCCGGTGCGGTCAATCAGTTGCAGAAGCGTTTCGGAAAAGCCCGCATCCAGGCTTTCCAGAAGTTGCCCCCAATCATCAGAAGCCATCGGGGCTGCTGCCGAGACAGACATATCAAGGCATTCTTCCAATGCTTTTGACGGGCGAATATCCTCATGGATTCTGTTGCCTCGTTTCAACCGCTCTCTTATCCGCCTTGTTTCGGGACGCGAGCCGTACACGCTCTCCGCGCCATACTCATCAAGTGTTTTGCTGCGGATATAGTTTTCATCAATATAGCTGCTGACGGACTTGAACAGCTTCTCCGACAGTGCAAAGGCTTCTTTGCCAAACACCACCAGATAAATCTGCATTTCATTTTCCAATAGGAAAGTGCTGATTTCGCGGACAGCAATTTGCAGAGCGAGAGGCTTCGGAAAGCCATAATTTCCTGTGGCTATCAAAGGAAATGCAATAGACTCGCACTCATACTCTTTAGCCAAGGCCAAGGATTTTCTATAACACGAAGACAGAATCTGCTCCTCTCCGTGGTTGCCGTCCTCCCAAACGGGTCCGACTGTGTGGATTACATATTTTGCCTCCAATGCAAAGCCGGGTGTGATGACTGCATCACCGAATTCGATGCGGCCAATCTTCTGTCTGGCCGAAAGCAGTTTGGGTCCGGCTTTCTTATGTATCCCGCTGTCAACGCCGGAGCCTATGACAGGGTCCGGGTTCGCAGTATTCACCACTGCGTCCACTTGCATATTTGTAATATCATTTCGTACGATCTCAAACGGCATGGTGACCTCCCTGTTGCTCCTGTCGTTTCTGCGGGCTGCGTCCGGGTGATTCGTTCTTTTTTAGATTCTCCCGTGTGAATTTTGAACTTATATATTCTTGCAAGGCTTATCTTCCGTTACTTCGAAGGCTGCCCGTCCCGCAGCCGAATCTCAAACTCAGCAGAATAGTCACCGACATAGAGGGTATACATACCTTCTTTTAGTCTGCCGGGCAGACAAATCGACTCTTCTTCCACCGAAGCGGCACTGACATCAATGGGATACTCACTGCTCATATCGTACAGAACTTCGTCATTGCTGTTTTGCACAAGTTTCACCGTATCGCTTATCGACACCGACTCATCGGTGCCGTTTAAAATACGAAAAACGAGCCGGTCCGTGTAGTATGCATAGACCTCTATCTCTACCCGTCCGTTGTCCGGCTTGTTCTTCTGCGCCTGCTCCTCCGGCGTTCTTTCTTTTGTCACAAGACCTGGCTCAGGTGTTCCTTTCTCCCTGTAGTCTTCTACCACCTGAATGATTTCAGACAGTTTCCTGGCATAAGGCGTCGGATAGATCTGGGAAGAAAAGGAGATCCAGATATTATTTTCAAACCCAAATGTATAGCTGTAAGAGGCTCCGTCAGCCACGAACATATCGGTGAACTTTTTATGATCCCAGGTCTGCATATTATACTTTCTGAAAATACGCTCAATCTCACTGAGTACAGCCGGATCGAGCCGATACTCAGCAATTTTTTCATCCTCATACCACCAGCTTTTGCCGGAGTCTGTCAGAATGACCTCTCCATCCACAATACTGATCAAGGTAGAATGTCTGCCTCCATTCATATCGCCCCCACTGGAATTTTGATAAGAAACCAGCTTCTTATCCGTTACTTTGGAATCTGTACTGCATCCGAATAGTCCAAACATCATAAATCCTCCAATGATTAAAATCAGAATTCTCTTATACATACTAATCTCCGTAATACTGAATCACTGTCCTAAGAAATCTACAGCCCTTCATACTGACCATACTACCAGTTTACTCTGCAAAACGGTGCCAGTCAATCTTTCTTCTGCAGGACGCATGTATTCCCAGGCAGGGATCCGACACAGTGTAAAATAGGCTCGAAAAAATAAGCTTGCGGGTATTTCTGCCCGCAAGCTCTCATGCTTACTTGTTCACATAGTACTGTGCCTGCGCGGCAAACATCTCGGCGTAGATACCGTTCGGCAGGTTTACCAGTTCTTTATGGGTGCCGTATTCCTTCACGCAGCCCTCCGCGAACACGGCAATTCTGTCGCAGAACTGACAGCTGGACAATCTGTGGGAAATATAGATCGCAGTTTTTCCCTTGACCAGTTCTTCAAAATGCTTGTAGATCTCATACTCGGCAATCGGATCCAGGGCTGCTGTAGGCTCATCCAGGATGACCACGGGAGCGTCCTTGATCAGCGCTCTGGCGATGGCGAGTTTCTGTTGTTCTCCGCCGGAGGGTTCAATGCCATCGGCGTCAAATTGCTTAAACAGCACGGTGTCGATACCGTTCTTGAAGGAATCTACCTTCTCCTCCATGCCGATTTTTCTCAAAGTATCTCTCGCAAGGGGATCCTCAACTGCCATGTCCATCTCGCCGGTATCTTTCAAAAGAAGGTTTTCGCGGATGGTAAAGGCAAAGAGCTTGAAGTCCTGGAAAACCGGCGCAAACACCTTCATATATTCATTGTAATCATACTCTTTGATATTGATGCCATCCATCCGTATCTCGCCCTCGGTCGGGTCATAGAGACGGCAGAGCAGCTTAACGAGGGTCGTTTTGCCGGCACCGTTTAAGCCTACCACAGAGAGATGCTCCCCTTCGCGAATCGTCAGATTCACATTCTTAAGGACCTGCACCTCCGAGCCCGGATATGCAAAGGAAAGGTTCTTAAACTCAAACACATGCTTACCCTCTGTCACCTTGCGGCTTCCCTTGGGCATTGCGGGAGGATATTCCATGAATTTCACATATTCATTGGCGTAGTTGACCTTCTTGAGCATATCCTGGTAGCAGGTTATGATGGTCTGCAGTGAATTGGTAAAGGTACTGGCCGCGGTGATCATCTGAACCGTGGTAGCCACAGTGATTCTGCCAAGGATCGCCAGGGCACCCAGATAGAAATAGACAGCCATGTCATGGACGATCCGGGCGCCGTCGCGCATCAGCTGCAGCGGAAGCTGTTTGTTGGCAATATCCACATTTTCTCTGTTCCAGTCCTCGGTAAACCGGCTCCACTTCTCAATCATCATATCCTTGGAGCCATACAGTCTGATCGTCATACCGAACCTGAAATCCACCAGTCCCCAACCGAGATAGCCGAAGATACGATTGATCTTCGAGAGCCTTCTGTAACCCTCCTGCTCTATTTTGTTGAGCTTGCTGTTCACAACCGCGGACAGCGCCACGATCAATGCGGAAATCAGAAGTACGACCGGCGCGTTGACCACCAACAGCACCACCACGCCAAACAGGGTGATCACAGCGGACAGGAATGTGAAGAACGGCTCCATCAGTCCGTTCATACCGCCCGAGTACCAGCTCATTCCGTTCCTCGCCAGTTCCAGTTGGTCTAAGGCTTTCTTATCCTCGGTCAGTTGGAAATCCAGCTCCATGATCCGTTCACTCAGTATCAGGCTGAAGTGATTCTCAAAGCTCTGCGCATACCGCTCAATGATATTGCCCAGCGTTCCGTTGGCTGCACTGAAGACAAATTCCAAAAGTACCATCGTCCCTGCCAGCTGAGCCAGTCTGACGCCATCCGCTTCGTTCATCATCTCCGCAATGATCGCAGGGATAAAGCAGATGGAAAGAAAAGGCTGGGCGGACTGAAGAAGCGCCTTCAGGATTCTCACTGCGAAGAACATCCTGTGCTTTTTAAATCCCTCGGAGAGGAAGTATGTATACACTTTTTTCACAACATTTTCCTGCTTCATGGTGTATTGCCCTCCCCGTCATTTTCTTCATAGTACTGCGCCTGTACCTCAAACATCCGCGCATACTCGCCCTGCTTCGCCAGCAGTTCCTCGTGGGTGCCGTATTCCACGATCTGTCCATTCATAAACATCGCCACACGGTCGCAGAATCTGGTGGAAGACAACCTGTGTGAAATATAGACCGCCGACTTGCCTTCCATCATTTTGTCAAAGTTTTGATACAGTTCGTATTCCGCCAGGGCATCCAGAGCCGCCGTAGGTTCATCCAGAACAATGATCGGAGAGTCCTTGTACAGAGCCCTCGCCAATGCCAGCTTCTGCTTCTCACCGCCCGACAGGTCGACACCGTCCTCGTAGAGCACCTTCAGGATCTCCGTGTCGATACCCTTCTCAAGAGACTGCAGCTTTTCCTCCATGCCGGCCCGAAGCAGACATTTCAGCGCGCGCTCACGGTCCGTCTGTTCGGGTTCTTTCATGGAAACATTCTCCGCGAGCGGAAAAGCAAACAATTCCACATTCTGGAACACCGGCGCGAACAAAGTATAATACTCCTTCCTGCGGAAGCGCCTGATATCGTAACCGTTGACCAGAATCTCGCCGGAGGTCACATCGTACAGCCGAAGAAGCAGTTTGATAAAGGTCGTCTTGCCTGCACCGTTTAAACCAACGACCGCCAGCCGCTGCCCCGCCGGGAAGGTAAGGTTCAGATGCCTGATGGTATCCTCCTTCGCGCCCTCGTAGCGGAAGCACACATCCTTAAACTCAAAGTTGTATGTATCGCCCAGCAGCCCAATGTCCAGACAATCCTTCTCATCCTCTGTCTCCAGATCCATCAGGGTACGCAGATCGTCCACCATATTGGAGGAAAACTGCAGCTGTCCGAAATTGTCATAGAAATCGGACAACGCCTGGGAGAAAGCGCCGCAGAGTCCCAGGTACAAAGTAAAGTTACCGATGCTCACGCTTTCATGCAGCACCTGCGTAATCAGGATGTAGTACATCACGGAGGATGCAATCAGGCTGGTAGAAGAATAGATCCAGGAATGTCTCAGCCAGAAGTTCCGGCTTTTTTGATACTTGCTCCGGTAATCCGCAAGAATGTCCTTCTGCTTGCGAAGCAGCCAGGGTTTTAAGGAAAACAGGCGGATATCCTTGGCATAATCAAAGTCCTGGGTGCATCTTTCCATATACTGCATCTTACGGCGGGTAGGAGAAGCAGCGTCCCAGAAATGTTTTTTATCATCCTTGATGGACCACTGCTGAGAACCGTAGTTGATCAGCATTGCAACCGTCAATACCAGAATCAGTCTGGGATCCAGCACCACGATCGTACTTGCCGTTACGATCAGCGTCACCACCTGCGCCATAATATAGTAAATGCGGTTCATCATTCCTTCGAAGCCCTGCCAGTTGCCGCCCAGGGAATTGCCCGCCCTCTGATACAGATCAAGGATGTGCGGCTGCTCCAGCATCTGGTAATTCATGGAGAGCAATTTGTCATTCTTCTCCGTAATGACCATAAATCGAACCAGCGTCATGCTGAAGGACAGTCGGTTCGACACAATGACCGCGCCGCCGATGGCAATGATCTCGATGACGGCTGCCACGCCCAGCATCTGCACAAGCGGCAGAATGTCCGTGGAGTTATGTAAGGCCTGCGCCTCGATCAGATCCACCAGGAACTTACCGATATAACTCCACAAATACCTGAGTACCGACTGGGTCACCGCACCGAACAAAAACATCGGGATCAGGAACGGTTTATACTTCCGGATCTTCTCAAATACATACTTCAGATTGCTGAGCAGTCCGTAGCAGGTGTGAGGTACCTTCAGTTTGCCATTCTCGTCCCGTTCTCCTAACAGGACCGTCTTATTCTTTTTCATCATTCTTCTCCCCATTCAACTTAAATACCCATACCCCGTCTATGTTTCTGAGGCAGTCCTCCTCCGGGAAATGTCCCATCTTCGCAAATTCTTCCGTCTGCAGCAGTGCATTGGTCGTCTCGTCATCTGCCGCGACAAAGTAAACGCCCAGATAGTGTGCACAAAACTCCCGGATGTCCCTCGTTGATGTCGCGCAGTACTCTCCGTTCACACCGAAATACCAGCCCACGGTATTGCCCGTAATACTCGTCGGCGGGTATCTGTCAGGGTCCGGATATCCTCCGATGATCGCCACCGGTTCTCCCAGACAATACTCCGGTTCCTGCTCCAGTCTTGCCACGATCCTCGAACACAGGCTGTATGTCTTCTCATACCGCTCACTCATGTTGAATGCGACAATGCCCTGCATTACGATAAACTGCCAGATCATGACGGCAGTAAAGAGGACCGTAACCAAAGCCCAAAGCAGATTGATCTGTCTTCTGATGCCCGATGTGCCCAGCTGTCCGCACGCCTTCTCCGTCAGATAGAGGGCAAACACAAAAAACAGGGCCCACGGCGCCCTCATCAGGACATGGAAATAGCAATCCGGCGCCATGACCATTGCCAGTGTCGCAAGCATCGGCGTTGCTGCCAGAAGAAGCAGAATCAAAGCGCAACGCACGGGACTCTTATACACCCGATTGGCCACAAAAAGGTAGAGGAATGCAGCCGCGGCCGTCAGAACCAGAAGAAACAGCGCCACGCGCATCGCAGGTGTCCCGGTAAGCACATTCATGCTGAAGACAAAACTGAAGAAATTTCTGGTCGCCTTGTAGCAGTTGATCGGAAGCTCCCGCAGCGCAAAGCCAAACACCCTGTCAGTGCCCTGATAACCGGAGAGGGTCAGATTTGCCCTCGCCAGCATAAGCTTCAGAGTGATCCCGTAAAAGGCATACCCCAGAACTCCTACAAGAATATAGTGAAACGCTTTTTTCACAACTTCGCGCCAATCTTTTTCGTACAATAGCCATGCAAGCAGCTTCAGCACACAGAGAATGATCAGGAATGAATAATATGCCTGGTAGACACCCAGACTAAAACCCGTAAATAAGGCGGCGGGAATCCAGCCGAACTGCCAATGTTCCGTCACCTCATAGGCAATCACTACCAGAAGAAGCGCAAGCATGTAACCGTCCACGGTATAGGTGTAACAGAAGGTGGACGATATCGCCGGGAATGTCACAAGCATCCCTCCCGCCAGTACTGACAGGACAAGGCTCCTGATCTCGAAAATATGCACAATGAGCGCAGCCGCAAGGGCCAGATACAGAATCGCCAGGATACCGTTTACCGCCGGCAGGTCAAAATATGAACTGATTCTGCAGGCATAGGTCAGAAACTGTCTGCCGGATGTGATCATATCCTGCGCAGAATAGATATTCCACATGGAATCCAGTGTCAGAAACTTATTGGTGATCGTGTATAAATAGTCCAGCAGGCCTATCACAAATGCACCGCAAAAGGCATATTTACATTGCTCGGGAATCTTTTTCCAAACCGATTTTAAGACTTTTTCCAGCTCCATCTCATTTCTCCTGCAAAGGGGCTCTTACCTCTCAGATCATTCTGACCGTAATCATATTTTTCCCCTGAATATAGTATAAAACAATGCCGGTCCATGCACAAGGACAAAAAAACGCTCCGGATGGCTCCGAAGCGCTGGTTTTTCTCTGTCTTTGGGATCGTTTTGTGCGGCTGCGATACACTCCGTATCTTCTCAGAAGATTCTTCTGATTGCAAGAATCTTACGGTAGCCCACCTTGGAAACCTTGATTCCGTCTCTCTCGTTGGAGGCGTGTACAATCTGTCCGTCACCCATATAGAGAGCCACATGGCCGGAATAACAAATCAGGTCGCCGGGCTGTGCATCCTTGATGCTTTTCACTGCATGTCCCTGCTTTCTGTCTGCTGCAGAAGAATGAGGAAGTTCCACGCCAAAATTCTCGTAGACCTTCATGACGAAGCCGGAACAGTCGATTCCCTTGGTCAGACTGGTTCCGCCGTACACATAGGGGTTGCCCACAAACTGCAGCGCATATTCCACTGCCGCAATACCGAGCTCACTGCCCTCATCGCCGGTATCATAGACGAATTCGGCGTGCTCATACTCGGTCTTCACGGTCACATACTCCGCGCTGACCCAGCCTTCACCGTCCTCGGTATCTACCTTGATCCAGTCCGTGCTCTCCTCGAGTACGAGAAGTGCTTCTCCCTGCGGAACCATGCCAAGAACCTCTGCCTCGGAATCCGCCTCGGTACGTACATACAGGATCTGCGCGTCCACTCTCGCAATGCGAAGTCCCAGCTCTTCGACTGCCTGTCTCGCCTCATCGCCGACATACAGAAAATCGCTGAGCACATAGCCGGTCACAGAGCCTGATTCAATATAACACCAGCCGTCCTTCTCCTCCAGCAGGGTTCCAACTGCGTTGGGATAGATTCTTCCGACCACCTCACTTCTGACATCGGGATCGGTTCTGACGGAGGCGTAGTTGCCGACATTCGCAACCACGACATTCTCCATGCATTCTTCTTCCTCGTCCGCCTTATCACTTTCTTTCATATCCTCGATCATTGTCTGAACAGGGATGAGGGTGTTGGAGGAGATATCTTCCAGTCTGTTGCCGTTGGCGATCTTGACCGCAATGCCGCCGCTGGGAAGCACGGAGCCGCCGATTCCGGAAGCCTGCGCCGTCAGGCTCATCCCTCCGAATGTCAGGAATGCCGTCAAAAGATATGCAGTTGTCTTCAGGAATTTGTGTTGCATGGGTAAGCTCCGATTTCTAAATTATTACATATTTGTTACATTTATTAAGAAATATAACACACTTATGAAGATTTGTCAAATACAAAGCGCAAATAAGAAAAAGCCCCGCAAGCCTTGATTTTCCTGGGTTTATCGCAAAAAAAGAACATTTCCGGAGAAATGTTCCCGTAAAAAATATCCTGTTGTAACTGTTTGGAATTGTGAACCGGCTTAACAACCCGTCCGGATATACTCCGCCGCGCAGACCGCCGCATTGGCTCCGTCTGCAACCGCCGTGATGACCTGCCGCATGGGTTTGTTGCGGATGTCGCCCGCCACATACAGACCGGGTACCCCTGTCGCACAGTCCTCGCCGGCATACACATACCCCTTCTCGTCCATCTCCGCAAGCCCCTGCAGAGGCTTCGTCTCGGGCCTGGTGCCGACAGCGACAAAGATGCCGGAGACTGAAAGCTGCGTCTGCTGCCCGCTTTGCAGATGCTTCACGCGGATGGTTTCCACCCTGTCCTGTCCGCATATTTCCTCCACGACACTGTTGTAGAGGATCTCGATATTGTCCGCCTCACGCACCTTTTTCTGCAGACTGTCCGCGCCGCGGAAGGTGTCTCTTCTGTGGATCAGGTATACCTTTTCGCAGAGAGCGGATAAGTATACCGCATCACCGAGAGCCACATCCCCGCCCCCGACAACCGCAACGGTCTTCTTTCGGAAGAACGCACCGTCACAGGTTGCGCAGTAAGAGACTCCTTTTCCCGCAAGCTCTTCCTCACCGGGTACGCCAAGGTGTGAATGTGCCGCACCCGTTGCATAGATGACGGTCCTGGCTTCCAGCATCTCCTCCGTCGTGCGCACCCGGAAAAAACCGTCGCATACGGTGATCTCCTCCACTTTTGCCTCGCGGATCCCGGCTCCCAGAGCTTCGGCATGCTCCTGAAACTTCATCCCCATGTCAAACCCGTTGATACCGGGCAGGCCGGGATAGTTATCCACCTTGTCGGCGCTCAAAATCTGTCCGCCGCCCATATAGGCTTTTTCCAAAACGACGAGCTCCAGACCGGCACGCTTACCGTAGATGGCTGCGGACAAGCCGGCCGGTCCTGCGCCGATAATGATCAAATCCAACATAAAAGCACCTCTTTCTCTCGACAAAAGCGAGTAAGCCTATTGAGAAGGCTCTGTAAATATGATACACTGTTTCACACAAATCATGCATTCATGCGCATCAGCAATAAGGAGGCAAACATGTGTAGTCCCCGTAAAACTGCTCTGATTACCGGAGCATCCCGCGGTATCGGCCTTGCGACAGCTGCCCGCTTCGCCGAAGCCGGATATGACCTGATACTCACCTGCAGGAATTCGTTCGAGCAGCTGCGGCAGGAGGCTGCCGGCCTCGAAGCGCGTTTTGGCGTACAGTGCCTGGCCCTGCAGGCAGACATGGGATGCGAGGCGGATGTGTGCCGCGTTTTTACACAGATTCCCCGGCTGGACGTCCTGATCAACAACGCCGGTGTCGCACACATCGGTCTGCTGCAGGATATGTCCTCCGAAGAGTGGCACAGGATCCTTGCGGCCAATCTGGATTCCTGCTTCTATACCTGCCGGAACGCAATTCCCCTGATGCTTCGCACTCACAGTGGCCGTATCATCAACATCTCTTCCGTCTGGGGAGAACACGGTGCTTCCATGGAGGTCGCCTACTCGGCGTCCAAGGGTGCGGTCAACGCTTTCACAAAAGCACTCGCCAGAGAACTCGCTCCCAGCCATATTCCGGTCAACGCCATCGCCTGCGGCGTCATCGACACTTCCATGAACAGCTGCCTGTCCGATGAGGACAGGGATGCTCTGCGCGAAGAGATTCCGATGGACCGCTTCGGCACCCCAAAAGAGGTGGCAGAGGTCATTTTACAGACGGCCGAAGCCCCCGAATACCTGACCGGTCAAATCATTACAGTCGACGGCGGATGGTGTTGATCCATCCGCTGTCTTATTGTGAACATATTGCAGCGTTGTTTATCAGGCAGTACCCTGTCCGGGTTATTCCAGGATCAGCTCCACGGGACAGTGGTCGGAGCCGAACACTTCGTTGTGAATCGCTGCTCCCTTCATGCGCTCTTTGATATTTTCAGAGACAAGGAAATAGTCGATACGCCAGCCCGCATTCTTCTGTCTTGCCTGGAAACGGTAAGACCACCAGCTGTAGATCTCTGCCTTGTCCGGATAGAAATACCGGAAGCTGTCCACGAACCCGCTGTCTAAAAGCGCCGTCATCTTTCCGCGTTCTTCGTCCGTAAAGCCCGCGTTCATGCGGTTGGTCTTCGGGTTTTTCAGGTCGATCTCCTGATGCGCCACATTCAGATCCCCGCAGACAATGACGCCCTTTTGTTCAGCCAGTCTGTTCAGATACGCGCGGAACGCCTCCTCCCACTGCATGCGGTACTCCAGGCGCTTCAGTCCATCCTGGGAGTTCGGTGTGTAGCAGGTGATCAGGTAATAGTCGGGATACTCCAGAGTAATCACCCTTCCCTCGTGGTCGTGCTCCTCAATGCCCAGCCCATAGGTCACGGACATGGGTTCATGCTTTGTAAAAACAGCGGTACCCGAATACCCCTTTTTCTCCGCATAATTCCAGTACTGGTAATAACCGGGAAGATCCATCTCGATCTGTCCCGCCTGGAGCTTCGTCTCCTGTAAGCAGAAGAAATCGGCGTCCAGTTTCGCAAAATCCTCCATGAAGTTCTTGCCCATCACGGCTCTGAGTCCGTTTACATTCCAAGAAATAAATTTCACTGTGCTTCTCCATCCTTTGTCTGTGTTTCGTAATCTGCCGTCCGCTTTCCTAGTCTTCCAGCTCCAGATAAGCGTTCACGACCTTCTCATACTCAGCCGCATCGGCGATCATCTCGAACCGGAAGTCGTCGCCGTCAGCCTTGACACGATAGATGTATACGCCCTCTTCGCTGACAGTATCGTTCTCAATCCGGGCTGCCGCCACATAGTTCTTCTTCTCAAACTCGAACTCTGTGATCACCGCAAGTTCCACATCAGAACCATCCTTTGCGGTGACATGAAATGTTGTGTACTCCATAAATTCTTCGCTCATACTCTCTCTCCTTTTTGATTGATATTACAGATATCTTTGATGACCTCTCCCGCGATGATCAGTCCCATCACGGAAGGGACAAAGGAAACACTGCCCGGGGTCCGGCGCTTGGGATGCGCAGGCTGCGCGGTTTCCGCGCTCTCCAGGGGGGCAGCCGGCGTCTTCGGTTCTTCCTCGGAATAGACGACCTTCAGCTTCGTGATTCCCCGCTTTTTGAGTTCTCTGCGCATGACTCTGGCCAGAGGACATCCCTTGGTCCTGCTGATGTCTGCGACCTGAAAACCGGTCGGGTCCAGCTTATTGCCGGCGCCCATCGCGGCAATCATCGGCGTCCCCGCCTTCGCGGCCTCCTCGGCCAGCATCAGCTTTCCCGATACGGTATCGATTGCATCCACCACATAATCATAGTCCCTCATATCAAACCGGGACGCAGTCTCAGGCAGATAAAAGGTCTGATGACAATTGACCTTACAGCCCGGGTTGATGTCGAGCACCCTGTCTCTTGCAACCTCCACCTTGGGCCGTCCGATAGTGCTGTGCGTTGCGATGATCTGGCGGTTGATGTTGCTTGGCGCAACGACATCATCATCAATCAAATCCAGCGCGCCGATGCCGCCTCTGGCGAGCGCCTCCACGACATAGCCGCCGACGCCGCCGACGCCGAATACCGCCACTCTGGCATTCTGCAGTTGGTTCAGACCGTCTTCTCCGAGAAGAAGCGCGGTTCGTTCAAAGATCTCTTTCATATTGTTTTCCTGTCCGTCTGATATTCTGCCGCCGAAGGGCAGCTGCCCTCCGGCTTTCCCGGCAGCATTTAGTTCTCATGCTCCTGTGCGATTGAAAGTCCGAATACATTCCGGACCAGCTCTGTACAGTACTCATACGAAAAATTGCCGTCCTGGCTGCGGATCTCATTTTGCGCGGCAAGCTCCGGACTATACTGTGACAGGGGATAGACCGTCACATTTCCAAATCCCTGCTCCACATGACTGACCAGAGGTTCAACGCTCCACTCTGTGACTGATACTCTGCCGTTCTCCTGCTTCGCAATCGTAACATGCGCCATACCGCCCACCATGCGGTTCGCCACGCCGTCCCCCTTTCCGGAAGTCCAGTTGACGAAATTTCCGAGGGAATAAAAGACCGGTACGCAAGCCCTCACATCCTGCGCCGCCGTATCCCCGGGCAAAGCATCAGTGGCCTGTCCGTCCGCCGTGAAACCACCGGATGTCAGAAGCGTACTGTCCGCCGCATCCGCCACGGTCTCCGTCCACACTCCGTTTTCGTCCTGCTGCCAGATTGCGACGGGCTCTATGACATGCGGATGGGTTCCGAGGATCAGATCCGCACCGTTTTCCACAAAAAGTCTGGCCCATTTCTTCTGTGCTTTGGTCTGCTCCAGGGTATACTCCGTGCCCCAGTGCGGACAGACCACCGTGAAATCAGCCAGCTCCTCAGCCGCCTGCAGATCCTTGACGATCTTCTTCTCCCGGAGCAGGTCCACAGCATAGGGCATGTCATCCGGCAGAGGGATTCCGTTGGTTCCGTATGTGTAATTCAGGATGGCGATGCGGATACCGTCCTGCTCATAGACATAGATCTCCTCGCTGTCATCCGCACTGCCGTGGATACCGAGGATCGCTTTTTCCGGATAATGTTCCTGCCAGAAAGCAAGGCAGTTTAAGAGTCCCTGCTTTCCTTTGTCGAGCGCATGGTTGGTCGCATGCAGAATCACATTGAAGCCCGCGCTGTGAAGGGCGTCTCCCAGCTCGTAGGGCGCGTTGAACGCAGGATACCCGCTGACGCCAAGCCCGGCGCCCCCGATGATGACCTCCTGATTGACCAGCCTTAGGTCTGCAGCCTGTATTCTGTCGGTCACATGGGCAAAGAGGTGGTTGAAGTCATAGCTTCCGTCCTCCTTCTTCGCTCCCTTCGCCACAGGGGTGTGCAGCAGGATATCGCCCACCATCACCAGCGTGACCTTGGGATTCCCCTGTCTGTTGTCTTCTGCCGGCAGACCGTCGCTGCCCTCCTCTGTCCTGACGGTTTCTTCGTCACTTCCGTATGTCTGCGATGCATCCGCCGTTTCGCCGGCACTTTCCAAAGCCTCTGTGGCCGAATCCTTCCGCGCTTCCTCCGTACTTTGCGGTTGGGACGACAGCTGCACCGGCTCCACCGTCTGCACGGGCGGCAGCTCTTCCCCGCAGCCGCCGAGAAGCCCCAGACAGCAAAGCAGCGCTAAAAACTTCCAAACATGTTTCATATCAATTCCTTATTCATCCGATACTTTTCATCCGATACTTTTTATCCTGCACTGATCCTGCAGGTGCGGCACATGATCGACATTCGCCGTTCGCCAATCATGTTGGCATGTTGGCTCTCTTGCGCTCATTGTATCATAACTACCATAAATCGTACAGCT
>JAEDDX010000032.1 GCA_016293615.1 Acetatifactor sp. | reverse complement strand
GGAAAGATGAGAACAGAGCAGATAAAAAAGTATGGGAAGCTGTGCGGACGCTACGGTAGGAGCACAAATATGTTGCGATCCATATCGAGAGACCGTTTGACAATCCGTTTGTTACCATACCGGGAGCCTACAGAACCCTGGACGATTTCATGAGAACCAATGGCCTGGTGCATGTAGAAAATGAAGCGATTCCCTGCTTTGAAACGGACGGCGAAAGTATGGATGTGTATATTGCATGCAAGGAATAAGGTAAGCATACGGCAAAGACAAAGCCCCGTACAAATGTGCGGGACTTTATCTGCAACGGAAAGCCCCGCAGCTGTTTGTGCGGGGCTTTCGCTATCCCGGCATTGTATGATGGAGCCGGTATACTACCCGCAGCTGTTTGCGCGGGGCTTTCACTGTGCTGTGTTTTCAGGGTAGGGTTAGCGATTCTCGGTGCCCTTATCTTTCTTGTCGTTGCCCTTCGTGTTCTCTTTTTCTTTCGTTTCACATTCTTTTGCCTCACGTTCTTTGGCCTCACGCGCGGTCTCGGGAATCACCTGTACGAACAGACCGGCTTTCTTCAGCGCGGGACGGAGCGCAAGGTAGAAGATCGAGGCGAAGATGACAGCGACAACTGCGTTGACTGAAGTGGTCAGAGCACTGATTTTTGCCAGTGCTTTCGCGAGATCCTGCGGTACGCCCAGAAGATAGGTCTTGTAGAAGTAACCGACGAGAGGGTCGGCGACTACATTGAAGGCCATGCCACAGAAGGATGCGAACACGGTGACGCGCGCAACATATGCCTTGCTGTGGTTGTCACGGTCGAGCTTGAAGATATTGTGGGCAACGAAGCCTACGATCAGACCGATGAAAAGCTTCAGAACGAAGGTCTTCGGTGCGCTGGTCACATAGGTGGTGGTCAGATCGCCGATGGTCATGCCGACCGCACCGGCAAGTCCGCCCCAGAAACCGCCGACCAAAAGTGCCGCGAGAACGCAGAATACATTTCCGAAATGGAAGGCTGTCTTCTCGGCGCCCACGGGGATATCGATTTTAAAGAAGGCAAAGCCGATGTAGCAAAGCGCGGCGAGCAGTCCCGCCTGCGCGAGGCGTTTGATGCCTGCCTTGGGTGCCGGCGCGGCTGCAAACAGGGCATTGTACAGTCCCTTCAGGGTGAGCAGGATGCTGAAGAACACCAGAGCGAGGCTGTAAGAGTAGGGACGCTCCAGTGAAAGCTTTTGGTCTGTCAGGGCAGCTTTGCTTGCCTTGAGCGCCTCTAAGTCTCCCGTGCCGGTGCCGGCCTCCAGATCCTTGATGGCA
The DNA here is from genome assembly GCA_016293615.1 of Acetatifactor sp. GTDB lineage: Bacteria > Bacillota > Clostridia > Lachnospirales > Lachnospiraceae > Acetatifactor. The sequence continues at coordinate 27,510 of JAEDDX010000032.1, read as the reverse complement.
GCAGTGACTTCCTTCAGTTCGGTTCCTACCGTGAGGGATTCCTGATAGCTGGTGTGGTGTGTGTAGAGTGCAAGTACGATGCCGACGATCAGCAAGACCGCACCTGCGATCAGAGGTTTGTAGTTCTTTTCTTTTTTCATAATACGCTCCCTTTCCAAAGCAACATCTGCGGTTTCGCGGCGGTTGCTTTTCTTTTTTAATTTCATGCTTTTTCTTTGCAATACGGCTCTTTCTGCGGTAAAATAGAAGCAGTGAAACCGTATGGAAAAGAGCATGCGATTGATTTATGTGCAAGTGTAATGCATAACTGGCTCTGTAAAAAGTACCAGAACATGTTTTTTTTACCATGCCAGTTTTAAAATGGCTCTGATTTAGCAAGAAATGACTAAGAATCCACAATTGTTAGGAAGAAACCTGACAAAAAGAGTAATACACTGAACACAATGATAAAGCGGAGGTATGGTACCATGATGACTGGACCGAAGGCACCGAAGGATGCCGAAAAGAAGAGAAAAAGTTTTTATGTGTTGCGTAGTAAGGCAGTGGCCGGCACCCCTATGCCCGACGGAACCGGCACGCAGTTTATTTATCTGAATGACGGCAGAATGGTAAGCTTTGCCCGCATCGTCGGCGGAATTACCGACGAAGGGATGCTCGGGCTGCTTACGACAACCGAGGGCTTCCGCAAGATGGTATATTCCATCGGCGTGACTGTCGAGATGGAGGACCCGAAGGAAGTGATCCATTTTGCATACCAGATGTACGGCAAGACCGACCCGAATGTATCCGGAACCACCATCCGCGTGCCCGTGACGGCGGACGGTATGGAGAAGGTGATCAGGCTCGATGAGGTCGACTGGTCTGACGATGACAACATTCCCGGACAGTTCCGCTTCGAGTTCCCCAAGGCCGGAATGCTCGGCAAGGTTTCTGTCAGATATTATCTCAACGACGGCTTCGATGCACCCGAGCCCGAGGAAGAGAACGCAGTGAATTTTGACTGCCCCGAGTACCGCAGCATGGTGGAGCAATCTCTGATGCAGGTCGGCAACAATGTCAGAATCAAGAAGGCAATCGAGAAGGCCCGCGCCGGAGAGGATGTCACCGTTGCATTTATCGGAGGCTCCATCACCCAGGGCGCAGGCGCGATTCCGATCAACAGAGAGTGTTACGCTTTTAAGACCTTTGAGCGCTTCTGCAAGCTGTGCGGACGCGGCACGGAGGAGAATATTCATTATGTAAAGGCCGGCGTGGGAGGAACTTCCTCCGAGCTTGGCATGGTCCGCTACGAGAGAGATGTCTGCAGGGACGGCGAGATCCGCCCCGATCTTGTCATTGTTGAGTATGCGGTCAATGACGAGGGCGATGAGACCAAGGGACACTGCTATGACAGCCTTGTGAGAAAGATCCTGCTTTCCGAGCAGAAGCCCGGCGTGATCCTTTTGTTCTGCGTATTTGCTTCTGACTGGAATCTGCAGGAGCGTCTCGGACCTGTCGGCGAGCGTTACAATCTGCCCATGGTCAGCGCAAAGGACTGTGTGGTGGAGCAGTTCTATCGTAAGGCAAACGAGGGAAGAGTGATCACGAAGAATCAGTTCTTCTATGATGTGTTCCACCCCACAAACTATGGTCATACCATTATGGCTGACTGCATCGGCCATCTGCTTGAGACGATGGATGCGATGCCCGTGGACGAGAGCGATGTGGATGTGGCGTCGATAGAGCCTTACTTTAGCAAAGAGTTCGAGAACATCAGGCTGCTGGACCGAAAGGCAGACAGCCCGGCAACCCGTATCGACTGCGGCGATTTTAGTGAGACCGATACGGAGCTTCAGGCGGTGGAGCGCGACAGAGATCTGACCCATACGCCGGAGTTCCCCAACAACTGGATGCACAAGTCCGGCGACAAGCCTTTCGTGATGGATATCGTCTGCACCGCGCTCTGCATCGTGGGCAAGGATTCCGGTTCGATTCAGTCCGGCGTGATCGATGCTTATGTGGACGGCGAGAAGGTTCGTTCCATCGATCCCCGCGAGGTCGGCTGGACTCACTGCAACTCTCTGATCCTGTTCAGAGGCGCCGAGAGAAAAGAGCATCATGTCGAGATTCACATGCAGCCCGGCGATGAGGAGAAGTTGTTCACCATCCTTGGATTCGGTGTTGTGGAATAAGGAGAGCAGTCATGAACTTAAGATTGATTGAGGCGGGACAGGCAGTCCCCTTTCTGGTAGAAGAGAGCGCTTACGCAGGCGTAAAAAGGATCGCTGAGGTGGTTGCGGATGATATCTGTCTGGTGACCGATGTCAGACCCGCGATCGCAAGTCAGCCTGCGGGAAAGCGTGTGATTCTGTGTGCGACCCTCGGACACAGTGCGCTGACGGACGCCCTGGAGAAGGCAGGAAAGTTTGATGCTTCCGCGATCCGCGGCAAGAGAGAGGTTTACAGGATAGCGTTTGTGGAGAAGCCGTTTGACGGGGTGGAATCGGCTCTGGTCATCTGCGGAAGCGACAAGAGAGGCACCATCTATGGTATGTTCGCCCTGTCCGAATATCTGGGTGTGACCTCCCTGGTGTATCTGGGAGACAGCGCACCCGAAAAGTGTGCGGATCCTGTGATCGGCGGGGATATCGAGACGGTTTCCAAGGAACCGAGCGTGCGGTTTCGAGGCTTCTTTATCAATGATGAATGGCCCTGCTTCGGCAACTGGGCGATGGAGCATTTCGGCGGCGTCAATGCGCAGATGTATGAGAACATTTTTATCTTTCTCCTGCGTATGAAGGGCAACTATATGTGGCCTGCCATGTGGGCATCCAGCTTCCCGCTGGACGGACCGGGCAGTGCCAACGAGGAGCTTGCCGATATGCTGGGCGTTGTCATGGGGTATTCCCACCATGAGCCCTGTCTGCGCGCCAGTGAGGAGTGGGACAAGGTCCGCGGCGAAGGCACCCGCTACGGCAACGAATGGAACTTTTATACCAACGAGCAGGGACTGCTCCGTTACTGGGAGGACAGCCTGAAGAGAAGCGGAAAATACGAGAACATTATCACCATCGGTATGCGCGGAGAGAGAGATTCCTCCATGCTCGGAGACCACTCCACGGTGGAGGAGAATGTCAACCTGCTGAAGGATATTATCAGAAAGCAGAGACAGCTGATCCGCAGCCATGTCAATGACGACCTTTCCGAGGTACCGCAGATGCTTGCCCTGTACAAGGAAGTGGAGGCTTACTTCTACGGGGACGACAAGGTGGCGGGCTTAAAAGACTGGGACGAGCTCGACGGCGTCATCTGCATGCTCTGCGAGGACAACCACGGTCAGATGAGGACCCTGCCGACCCCGGAGATCCGCGATCACAAGGGCGGGTTCGGCATGTACTATCACTTCGACTACCACGGCGGCCCCATCTCTTATGAATGGGTGGATTCCACGCCGCTTTCGAAGACCTGGGAGCAGATGTGCAACGCCTATGAGTACGGTATCCGCGATCTGTGGATCGTCAATGTCGGCGATCTGAAATTCCATGAAGTACCGCTGACTTATTTCATGGCGCTCGCCTACGACTATGAAAAGTGGGGCAGCTCCAACAAAAACAGTTACAGAGAATACGCCGCCCTGTGGGCAAAGACGAATTTCCGGGAGGCGTCCGCAGCCACACAGGAGAAGCTTGCGAAGCTTTTGCTCGGCTATATCGACATGAATCACAACCGCCGCCCCGAGTCTCTGAATGAGAACATCTATCACGCCTTCCATTATCTGGAGGCGGACAGAATGCTTGCCGTGGCGGAGGGGATCGAGGCGCTTGACGAAGAGATCCGCGCCGAGCTTCCCGCGAGTGAGCTTGACGGATATTACAGCATGGTGGGCTTCCCGGCAACCGCTTCCGCCAACCTGTTAAAGATGCATCTGTATGCGGCAAAGAGTGCCCATTATGCAAAGCAGGGAAGATGCGCGGCGAACCGTTATGCAGACCTTGCAGAAGAGTGTATTGCAAAGGACAGAGAGTATGCTGACAGCTTCGGCCGGTTCTTAGGCGGCAAGTGGAACGGCATGCAGCTGGCACAGCATATCGGCTTTACCAAGTGGAACGACGATGGCTGGAGATACCCGGTCATCTGCAGACTGACGCCCGCACCGAGGACTCGCATGAGTGTGTCCAGAAAGGATGGGGACAGAGCCTGTGTGAGAAACTACGGCGCACCCGAGACGATTTTGGTGCACGACTTCATGGATGAGGGCGTTGAAACGGTGATCCTCGAGGTTTCCGCCGACGGCGCCGGCAGCATTCACTATACGGTGACTGCAAAAGAAGGGGCGATTCCCGCGTGGCTTACGGTCACAGAGCCCTCCGGCGAAGCGGAGGATATCAAAGACCTGGTGCTTTCCTGCGACAGAAGCCTGCTTCCTGATGTTCCGCAGAAGTGTACCCTCCTGATCTGTGACGGCGAGACCACGGTTGCGGCAGAAGTGATGGGAGTGAAGCACGATCTGTCGGGGCTTCCTGCGATGACCTTCCTTCCAAAGGACGGAGTCTTCGTGATCAATGCCGATCATTATGCCGGCAAGACAGATGTCCCGGGCGGAGCCTTTGAGGTGATAGATGGTTACGGAAAGTATGGCGTCGGCGTCAAGGTTTCCCCCGCTACGGCTTTCTTTACCGAGGAGCAGGACAGACCGAAGCTGACCTATCGCGTATCCGTGCCTGAGACAGGCTTCTACAGAGTTCGCCTGCTTGCGGCTCCCACCAATCCCGCTGTCAACGGGCAGGGTATCCGTGTGACCGTATGTGCCGGCGGCTGTGAGGAAACACTGACTTTGGTTGCGCCGACCTTCCAGGCCGGGGCAAACTGGGATCCTGTGTGGTGCAGGGGCGTTCTGGATCAGATCCGTGAGACGGAGACTATGATGAAGCTTGAGGCCGGCGTGAATGAAATCACGATCGGAGCACTGGAAGCCGGGCTGGTATTAGAGCGCATCGTGCTGGTTCCCGACAGGAAGATGCTTCCGAACTCCTATTTCGGACCGCAGGAGACTGCTTACAGAAAATAAACACTGCCGCAGAACTTATTTTGCGGCAGACTGACAGCGCACCGCGAGGTCAGGGCGATTTACACCAAATTCAGAATAGAGTCAAGAATAAAAGTAAGAATAGATGAATGACAAAAGGTATGAAGCCTTTCGTATTTCATACCGGGGAGAATGCATGAAAAGAGACAGAGAGAGCGCTTTGCGCAGAGCCACGGAATTGGTTGGCAAGATGACTTTGGAGGAGAAGGCGGAACAGCTTAAGTATGACGCTCCCGCCATTCCCAGACTGAATGTACCCGCGTATAACTGGTGGAACGAGGGTCTGCACGGCGTGGCAAGAGCCGGTGTGGCAACCGTATTCCCTCAGGCGATCGGTACCGCCGCCGCCTTTGATACCGACCTTGTCGGCAGGATTGCCGATGTGATCGCGACCGAGGGCCGCGCAAAATACAACGCCTACAGCAGAGAGGGCGACAGAGATATCTATAAGGGTCTGACCTTCTGGTCACCCAATGTCAATATCTTCAGAGATCCCAGATGGGGACGCGGACATGAGACCTACGGTGAGGATCCCTATCTGACCGGTGAACTCGGTAAGGCTTTCGTGGAGGGCTTACAGGGAGACGGAGAGTATTTGAAGGCAGCAGCCTGTGCAAAGCATTTTGCGGTGCATTCCGGACCCGAGGCGGTTCGCCACCAGTTTGACGCGAAGGCTTCCGCAAAGGATATGAGAGAGACTTACCTGCCAGCATTTGAGAAGCTCGTGAAGGACGCGGATGTCGAAGCTGTGATGGGCGCGTATAACCGTACCAACGGAGAGCCCTGCTGCGGAAGCAAGACACTGATGGTAGATATCCTTCGCGGAGAGTGGGGCTTTGAAGGACATTTTGTGTCCGACTGCTGGGCGATCCGGGATTTCCACACCAGCCATATGGTGACCGACACCGTGGAGGAATCTGCTGCCATGGCGCTCAAGGCCGGCTGTGATGTGAACTGCGGCAACACCTACCTGCATATGATGAAGGCTTATCAGCAGGGACTGGTGACCGAGGAAGATATCACGACAGCCTGCATCAGACTGTTCACCACAAGATTTTTACTGGGTCTGTTCGATGAGACAGAGTATGATCAGATCGGTTATGACAAGATTGAGTGCAGGGAGCATCTGGCACTGGCTGACAGAGCAACCGCCGAGTCGGTAGTACTTCTGAAAAACAACGGAATTCTGCCTCTGAAGAAGGAGGGCCTGAAGGCTGTCGGCGTCATCGGACCCAATGCAAACAGCCGTGCGGCTCTGATCGGCAACTATCACGGAACCTCCTCCAGATATATCACTGTTCTGGAAGGAATTCAGGACTACTGCGGTGATGACATCAGAGTATACTACTCCGAGGGCTGCCATCTGTTTCAGGATAGGGTCGAGAATCTCGGCCTTCGTCAGGACCGCATCAGCGAGGCAGTGGCTGTGGCGAAAAACAGCGATGTCGTGATCCTTTGCCTGGGCCTGGATGAGACTCTGGAGGGGGAAGAGGGAGACACCGGCAACAGCTATGCTTCCGGCGACAAGGTTGATCTGCTCCTTCCCCAGGTACAGAGAGAGCTGCTTGAGGCGGTTGTCGCAACCGGCAAGCCCGTCATCCTGTTGAACATGACCGGCAGCGCGATGGATCTTCGCTATGCACACGAGAACTGTGCGGCTGTTGTACAGACCTGGTATCCCGGCGCAAGAGGCGGCCGCGTGATCGCGAAGCTGCTCTGGGGCGAGATCTCTCCCTCCGGAAAGCTTCCCGTCACCTTCTACCGCGATACCGAGGAGCTTCCGGATTTCGAGGACTACTCCATGAAAGGCAGAACCTACAGATACTTCGAGGGAGAGGTCCTGTATCCCTTCGGATACGGTCTGACCTACGGCGCAGCCGACATCACCAAGGTGACGGTAAACGGCAAGCCGGCAGGGGATGAGACGGCAATAGACGGCGATGACATTGCGATTGAGGCTGTTGTTGCCAATACCGGTGCCGCTGCAATCGAAGAGGTTGTCCAGGTATATGTCAAGGCGGAATCAGCCGATGCAACGCCGAACGCGAAGCTTTGCGGATTCGCAAGAGTGGCGGTTGCACCCGGTGAGACCAAAACGGTTGCGGTTCCCGTCGACAAGGATGCACTCACCGTGATCAATGAGGCGGGAGAAAAGGTATCCGGCGGCTCAAGATATGTATTCAGCGTAGGCTTCGGTCAGGCGGATGCAAGAACGGAAGAACTGTCCGGCAAGAAGGCAGTTGTATTCACCGTTGTAAAATAAAGCAAAAAAGCGGTGCGCCGCGGTCCCTGTTTGGGAGCCGCGGCGCACTTTTGTTTATTCGATGGAAAAAACTCTGATTCTGTCATTCTTTTTTATGTAGAAGGGACTGCTCTTTTTTACGTCATAGGTTTCGTAAAACTCATCGAATTGTGCGAGTACCAGGTTAATGCGTTCGTGATTGGGCATGTGGGTATCGCTTCGAACGGACAACCATTCGTATGCGGGGGTCATCACGGTGGCATACATGCCCGCATAGCTTCTGAAGAAGGCGTCATAGTCCGGATTCTCGAGCTTTTTGAGCTGGTCCAGGGAGCATTTCATGCCTAACAGATCCACATAGGTCTCATTGCTGACCTGAGCATAGAGAATATCATAACCGCTCTGGGTTTTTCTGCCTTTTAACAGGGATTCAATGGCATAATATGTCTCATAGTATTTTTCGTACTGCTCGTCGCTAAACAGTTCTTCGTAGAGGCCGTCGCTTCGCCGTTCAATTCCGGCATAGTCAAAGGCGTGCGCCATCTCGTGATTGATGATGGTTCCGAAGCTTCCGTACCAGGCTTCCCGGGTTTGTTCCTCCAGCTTTTCTGCATCGCTGAAGAGTCCGAGGCACAATACGAAGGCATTGTTCTTTGGCAGATAGTAGGCGTTGGTTGCGAAGAGATTCACATCCGGCAGGAGCACTTCCTTTTGCCCCAGAAACTGTTCTCTGTCAAAGGCTTTGTTGCTCAGTACCCAGTTCATCGAGGTTTGCACGGCGTTGCCGCCGATCTCGATATCGTCCAGCGGATTATAGATCTCATAGGTACCGCTCAGCACACGGATCTTTTTCGCCTTGACGATCAGACGCTCTCTGGACCTGTTATCGAGCCAGTCGATCTGCCCGAGGAGTTCGCTGAGGGTCTTTTTCGACTCTGCAACATAGGCGTCCACCAATTCTTTTTCGTGCGCCGTCACACAGTTTTGCAGGTAGTAATTTGCAAGGTAACTCTGGTCGTATCTTGTCAACAGGGCGACATTCTGATACTTGAGGTTTTTCCTGTACGCTTCGTCGATCGCGGAAGCGTCCTTGTTGTCTATGCCGCTGAGACGGTCCATGATGCCCGAAATCGTGACACTAAGATCCTTGCTGCCAAAGTGGCAGAGATAACACATTGTATCGACGGCACAGAGATCGCGAAACATCGGGAGGTTTTGCTCGGTGAAGAGGGTGTCAATCAGTTTCAGGAAAGCATCCTCCGTATAGAAGCCGGTCGTGCCGTCATGATAAAGGGTTTTGGGATACTTCACCCCATGACTTTCCAGGATGCGGATGTAAGGGAAGGTCACTTTTTTCTCGTCTAACACAGTCTGGGCGAGATAGGGGCTTTCCTGGTAGACCAGAGTGGCGTAGTACTCCAGAATGATGGAATTGAGACGAAGCGCATTGTCGACCATGGAGACCGCCTGGCTGTCGGAATAGCCTAACAGCCGGAAGCCTTGAACAAGCTGTTCCCGGACGATCGCCTGTTCTTCGGACTCCAACGGAAAATAGAAACCAAAGAGCGGTTCGGGAGCAATCTGCAGCATATAGAAGCCCTGGCCGGATTCCTCGTAGGTGACCTGAAACAGCGGGTTCAGATGAAAGTATGTTTCATCGCACATGACCTCGATAAACTCATCCGTGGATTGGATGCTCTCAAATCGGTCGATGTAGGAACGGATCTGGTCCATATTGACCGTCTCTTTTGCCTGTTCATCGCAGATCTGCCGATAGAAGGTAACGATTTTGCAGAGAGGGTCACTCTCGGAAAGCGTGGTCGGATCAATGCCTTCCAACAGTGCGATCAGCTTGTCATACATGACAAAGTTCTGATCCGTCATGGCGGCATTGAAATACTCGTATTGCGTCAGCGCATTCTCACGCAGCCAGTCGGCGTTTGCCTCGGTATAAAAGTCAGTTACGCGGGTCTCTTTTTCGGAGCTTCCGAAAATGTTGGAAATAGGTGAATTGACATTCGAGGGTGTCTGATTCGGCTGCGTCTGCCCGCAGGCAGCCAGTGACAGCACCATAGAGGTGCAAAGAGCAGTGACGGTGAGCCGGATTCGTCGTCGAACCCGAAGTGTTAGATTTTGCATTTGTTTTCCCCCATATAAAAAAATTGCGAAAGACAGAAATTTTTGCTATATATAATAATATAGAACAGACAGTCAACAGTAAAGTGGTAAAATATGCACGAATGAGGTAAATTCTGAGAGAAAAGTGCACGAAAAGAGACCTGCTGATAGTCGTGTTGGGGGAAAGGGGAAAAATGAAGGAAAAGAGCAGAAAACTGGTCGTCTTTTTGGCAGACATTCACTTGTTTTGGTTTACATGGATCGCGCTGTGGAACCTGTTAGCGGCAGGCATGACCGTGCTGGCGATGCCAAGCTCCCACATTTATCTGTCGAAGCTGCCGAAGTGGGGAATCTATGCGATCGCGATCGCCTGGATGCTGATCGGACTCGGTACGGCAATCAACCTGCAAAGGCAGAAGGAGAGCCGGGCCGCCTATGTGATCGCTTTTGTATGGAATGTGGTGGTGCCGTTTGGAGCAGGCCTGTTTTCCATCCTGACGGAAGGGTATTTCTATGACTACGGAGACGGCTTCTTTTCAGGGCTGAACGGTCTGGTGATACTGTTTTACGGGTTTGCCGCGATGTTTGTCTCATTCGTTGCGGGAGTGGTCAGTCTGATCTGCAGGGTCATTTCCGTCAAAAGAAGGGGGACCGGGAGAAAAACGTCTGCCCTGAAAAAGCGTCTGACGGACGGGCTGAATCTGTTCACTGCGGCGGTCTTTGTCGCCTTACTTGTGTTTGTCGTCTGTTACCTGACGGACAGCGCGACGCGCTCCCTTGTAAAGGCGCAGGAGAAACGGCAGATGGAAGAATTTACCGCTTCGCTGTCACAGTATCCGCAAGAAGCCATTGAACAGCTGCGCTACGACAGTTATGAGGCTTTGCTCACCGCACAGCTGTATTGGGAAGAGGGGGCAGACGAAGCGCTCTGGCAGGAGATACTGCAGATGCCCGATATGGTCCAAAAAGTCACCGAACAGTTTGGCGTGATGCTCCAAACCTATGAGCCGCAGAGAATGATCGAAATGGTCAACAGTTTTATGTATCTGAATGCAAAAGACAGAACCATATCCTGCTGCTTTGAACTGTATGTCATGACGCGCGGGGAGGAACGCAGCTGGGAGGATCTGTGGTGTGTCGTCGTCTTTTCGGAGAACCTCGAATATCGGGAGGTCGTGTTCACCACACAGCCTCCCAAGGAGCCGGATTAGTGCTTTGTGGCGCGGTTTGCGGGGCGGATATTCTTCGAACGAAAAATTTCGGGAAATGCCCGAAACGGCTCTTGACAAAGTATGGATTTTGGCTTATATTTTCTACTATATTTGAAAGGCAGTGAGGAAGAGGAGTACATATCACCCCTTGAAAGAGAGAGCGGCTATCCATCGCGGATGCTGAAAGGCGGCTCAAAGGTAAGAATATGGAAGGTAGCTTCTGAGCCGGGAGCCTGAACCCGAAGTAAGGCTTCACGGAGTATCCCCGTTACAGGATAGGACTTTAGAGGAAGTCGCTAAGGCAGCAGTCGTGAGACTGTTGTGAACAAAGGTGGTACCGCGTATATACGCCCTTTGCTGATCATGTTGGTTGGCAAAGGGCTTTCCTTTGCCTAAAAAAGCCCGGATTCCGCGGAAAGCCTGCGGATACGGACAGTTTCGAAAGGAGACACACTATGAGCAAAGAACTTGCAAAAACCTATGACCCCAAGGGCATAGAAGACAGACTGTACGAGAAGTGGCTGGAAAAGAAGTATTTTCACGCTGAGGTGGATCATTCCAAGACTCCCTTCACAATCGTGATTCCGCCCCCAAATATCACGGGACAGCTCCACATGGGCCATGCACTGGATAACACCATGCAGGATATCCTGATCCGCTTTAAGAGAATGCAGGGCTACAATGCACTCTGGCAGCCCGGCACCGACCATGCATCCATCGCGACCGAGGTCAAGATCATCGAGAAGCTAAGGAGCGAGGGAATCGACAAGCACGACCTGGGCCGTGAGAAGTTCCTCGAGAGAGCGTGGGACTGGAAGAGGGAATACGGCGGACGCATCATCTCCCAGTTAAAGAAGCTTGGCTCCTCCTGTGACTGGGACAGAGAGCGCTTTACCATGGATGAGGGCTGCAACAAGGCCGTTACCGAGGTTTTTGTCAAGATGCACGAGAAAGGCTATATTTACAAGGGCTCCCGCATCATCAACTGGTGTCCCGTTTGTAATACCTCCATCTCTGACGCCGAGGTAGAGTATCAGGAGCAGGCCGGTCATTTCTGGCACATTAAGTATCCCATCATGAATGATGACGGTACCCCCAGCACGACAGAGTTTCTGACCTTTGCGACCACCCGTCCCGAGACCATGCTCGGCGATACTGCGGTTGCAATTCATCCCGAAGATGAGAGATATGCACATCTGATCGGCAAGAGCGTAATGCTTCCCATCATGAACCGTGTGATCCCCATCGTGACCGACACCTATGTAGACAGAGAGTTCGGTACCGGTGTTGTGAAGATCACGCCCGCGCATGACCCCAACGACTTCGAAGTAGGAAAGCGCCATAACCTTCCCATCATCAATGTCATGAACGATGACGCCACCATCAACAAAAACGGCGGCAGGTTCGAGGGCATGGACCGTTACGAGGCGAGAAAGGCTATCGTAGAGGAGCTCGACTCCCTCGGCCTTCTGGTGAAGATCGAAGACCACGACCACAATGTAGGCACCCATGACCGTTGTAAGACTACCATTGAGCCGCTGGTAAAAGAGCAGTGGTTCGTGAAGATGGAGGAGCTGATCAAGCCTGCAAGGGAAGCTGTGAAGAACGGCGAGATCAGACTGATTCCCGAGAGAATGGAGAAGAACTACTTCAACTGGACCGATAACATCCGTGACTGGTGTATCAGCCGTCAGCTGTGGTGGGGGCACAGAATTCCTGCGTACTACTGTGACGAGTGCGGCGAAGTAGTGGTAGCGAAGGAGCAGCCTGCCGTATGTCCCAAGTGCGGCTGTACGCATTTCACGCAGGATCCCGACACTCTGGATACCTGGTTCTCCTCGGCACTCTGGCCGTTTGAGACCCTCGGCTGGCCTGAAATGACGGAAGATCTGAAGTATTTCTATCCCACCGATGTGCTTGTAACCGGGTATGATATCATTTTCTTCTGGGTGATCCGTATGATTTTCTCCGGCTTTGAGCAGATGGGCGAGAAGCCCTTCAAGACCGTTCTTTTCCACGGTCTGGTAAGAGACAGCCAGGGACGCAAGATGAGCAAGTCCCTCGGCAACGGTATCGACCCGCTTGAGATCATCGACCAGTACGGTGCAGACGCGCTGAGACTGACCCTGATTACCGGTAATGCACCCGGCAACGATATGCGCTTCTACTACGAGAGAGTAGAGAATTCCAGAAACTTTGCCAACAAGGTATGGAACGCTTCCAGATTCATCATGATGAATATGGACGGCAAGGAAGTGACCGCTCCCGCAGCAGGCGATCTGCAGCCGGTGGATCAGTGGATCCTTTCCAAGCTCAATACCCTGGTAAAAGACGCGACTGAGAACATGGAAAACTTTGAACTGGGTATCGCCGTTCAGAAGGTTTACGACTTCATCTGGGATGAGTTCTGCGACTGGTACATCGAGATGGTGAAGCCCCGTCTGTACAACTCTGACGACGCCACCAGCCAGAATGCGGCACTTTGGACCTTGAAGACGGTACTGATCGACGCCCTGAAGCTTCTGCATCCCTACATGCCCTTCATCACCGAGGAGATCTTCTGCACCCTGCAGAGTGAGGAAGAGTCCATCATGATCAGCAAATGGCCCGAGTACACCGCTGAAAGAGCGTTTGCAAAGGAAGAGAAGGATATCGAGATCATCAAGGAAGCGGTACGCGGCATCCGTAACATCAGAACCGAGATGAATGTTGCGCCCAGCCGCAAGGCAAGCGTATTTGTGGTAAGCGGGGATGAGGACATCCTTGCGACCTTTACCGACGGCAAGCTCTTCTTTGCCTCCCTGGCATATGCAAACGAAGTATCCATGCAGAAGGACAAAGCCGGAATTCCGGAGGATGCGGTATCCGTAGTGATCCCCGGCGCAACGCTCTACATTCCTTTTGCTGAACTGGTTGACATTGCACAGGAGATCGAGAGACTCCGGAAGGAGCAGAAGCGCCTCGAGGGCGAGCTTGCCCGTGTCAACGGCATGCTTTCCAATGAAAGATTCATCTCCAAAGCGCCCGAAGCGAAGATCAACGAGGAGAAAGAGAAGCTCGCAAAATATACGCAGATGATGGAGCAGGTAACCACCCGTCTGGCACAGCTTGGATCATAGTGAGGTGTTTATGAAGTTACAGGGAAAAGCGAAGGGAATCGCGGCGTTTTTGATGAAAAGATGGTGGCTGATGCTGCTGGTATTGAACATTTTGAGCGTACTTGTCTTCGCAGGACTTTATTGGAAGAACTCCCGGAATCTCCTGCACTACACATATGAGGAGACCGATTTTGCGCAGTATGTCAATACGCAGGATCCCAGAGCCGTCGGAAATACATTTGATGAGGACAATGCATTCGGACTCTATAATGTGGTTCCCTCCTTTTTCCTGAGAAAAGGTTACTACGAGTATCGGGTAACCTGGGAGGGTGGTTCACCCGGGACATTCATCTGGCCGCATACCTATCTGGACGACAGATATCACACTGTAGAACAGAATGTCATCTACATGGCAGAAGGCGCTGCCGAAGACCAAAACGGTTTCTGGATCAACATTGATTATAGTCCGTCTCTTGTGGTCTGCTATAGCGGTCAGGGAGAAGTGAAGGTAACCTCCTTTGAAATCCGGGAAACCAATATGCTTGCGGTGAGAACTCTTTTTCTGCGCATCATGGGACTGTTATTTCTGAATGTCTGTGTTTTTGTTGCTGTTTATCAGAGGAGAAAGGGGATTCCCGACTCTGTCCGCATTGCAGTGATTGGATGCGTGATGATTGCCCTGGTTTCCGGTATTCCGGCCTTGTTCTCCAAAACGATCGAGGGACATGACCTGATGTTCCATTTGTGCAGAATCGAAGGTATCCGGGACGGGTGGCTTTCAGGACAATTTCCGGTGCGGATTAATCCTGTGTTCTATAACGGATACGGCTATGCAAATCCTGTATTTTACGGAGAATTTTTGCTGTATCTTCCGGCTTTCCTGCAGTTGATGGGGTTCCACCTGACGATTGCTTATAATGTTTATGTTGTGATCATCAATCTGATCACGGCGGGGATTGCCTATTATTGTTTTTCGAAGATGTTAAAAAATCAGTGGGCGACTCTGGCGGTGGTGTTTTTGTACTGCATGGCCCCGTACAGACTGGTGGATATTTACCTGCGAAGTGCGGTAGGTGAGTATAGTGCGATTGCGTTCTTTCCGCTTGTGCTCTATGGGATGTACCGGATCTATACGACGGACACGGAATCGGGTGAGTACCGGTATTGCTTTGTGCCGCTGGTGTTCGGTATCACCGGCGTATTGCAGAACCATGTTTTAAGCGTGGAAATGATTGCGGTCTTTCTTCTTATGACTTGTGTCTTCCTGCTTCCTATGACCTTTCGGAAGCGCAGATTCTTTGCACTGGTCAAAACGGTCATCGTCTCTGTACTTGTCAATCTGGGATTTCTGCTTCCCTTCTTTGACTACTACAGAACCGGACGATTTGCAGTTTTTAACGAAAAGAAAGTGACTTATCTGCAAAACGGCGGTGTGGTGTTCGGACAGTTATTTGACCTGTTTCCGAAGTGGATTTGGGAGTTTGTCGGTGCAGACAGCTCCATTCGAAGTGAGATGCCCAACAGTTTAGGACTTAGCCTGACCTTAGGCGTATCTTTGTGTATCGGGCTTCTGCTGTTAAGCAAAAAACCGGAGGAAAAGCAGTCGAGAAAGCCTGTGGTACTGTGCCTTTTGCTGTGCCTGATTGCTGTTTGGATGTCCACGGTATACTTCCCCTGGGACGTTCTGATTGAACGGCTGGGTGATTTCGCATATCTGGTATGTTCCATTCAATTCATATGGAGATTTTTGGCCGTCGCATCTGTGCTGGCTGCGTTGGTCTGTGGCTATGGACTGCTGATTCTTTCAGAACGTGCGGGCAAGGCATCCGCCCTCTGTGCTGCCGGTGTGCTCTGTACATTAAGTCTGGTTTCGGGCGTCTTCTTTATGGAGGAGACCCTCGATAACGGCAAGATTCACTATATGAATGATACAAGAGCGGTTTACACCATGGGTGCTGTCAGCGGCGGAGAGTATTCTTACAGCGGTTCTAAATGGGAGACGGCTGAGAATGTGCAGGAACCGGAGGTTTCCGGCGGCGCGAAGATATCAGGTTACAAAAAGGTTGGCACGACCGCAGCCTTCCTTGTGACAGAGCCCGGCGACAACGGTACGGTTCTGCTTCCTATGATTGCGTTCCCGGGATATCGGGTGACATCAAAGGATGGTGAGATTTCGCAAGAGTGCCTGTCGGAAGGAGATTCCGCGCGCATCCGGATCCTGATTCCGGAGGATTTTACCGGCGAGATCAGAGTCTTTTACCGGGAGCCCTGGTACTGGCGTGCGGCAGAGATTCTTTCCCTGCTGACCGTTGGCAGTATGCTCGTACTTTGGCACAGAAACAGAAAGCTGAGATGGTAAATTGAAACAACATAAGATTGATACATTTGAGGAAGCGGTGGAGTATCTGTTTTCCATTCCGCGCTTTACCGGCAAGAATACGATGGAGGATACCGAGGCGTTCTTACACCGCCTCGGTGATCCTGACCGAAAAATGAAGATCATACATGTGGCAGGTACAAACGGCAAGGGAAGCGTTTGTGCCTATTTGCGTTCTATTCTGGAGGCGGCGGGATATACTGTGAATGTGTTCACCTCTCCGCATCTGGTCGATGTGAGGGAACGCTTTCTGATTCACGGGGAAATGGTGAGCCGGGAGGAATTTTTACGCGCTTTTCATGCTGTCTGCGACAGACTGGACCGGGCGGAGCCGGGACAAAGCGCAGGGTATCATCCGTCCTTTTTCGAGTTTATTTTTTTCATCGGCATGATCCTGTTTGACAGTCATCCGGCCGATTATTGTATTTTGGAGACCGGTCTGGGCGGAAGGCTGGATGCGACCAATTCCGTGTCGCAGAAGGAACTGTCGGTGATCACCCATATCAGCCTCGACCATGTGGCGTATCTGGGAGACACCGTCGAACAGATTGCGTCCGAGAAGGCGGGCATCATGAAGACGGGCGCGAAATGTGTCTACTGGTGCACTTCGCCCGGGATTTCTGAAGTTTTTGAGAAGAGAGCCATGGAACTTGGGGTAAAGACACAGCCTGTGTCGAAAGAGCACTACAGGTTCTTGGGAATTCAGAATAAAAGCATTGATTTTTCCATGCGCACTCGGTATTATAAAGATATCGAACTTCGCATCAGGACGATTGCACCTTATCAGATGGAGAACGCAGCGCTTGCCGTGCGTGCGATAGAAGCCATCGATGAGGGGAAAAGTATTACAGCCCTGCACATCCGACAGGGGGTTGCCTCCTGTTTTTGGGCCGGGCGCATGGAAGAGGTTCTGCCGGAGGTGTTTGTCGACGGTGCCCACAATGAGGATGGCATCCGCGCGTTCCTCGACGCCGTCAGAGCGGACGGATTCGAAGGCAGACGGGCCCTGATGTTTGCGGTTGTAAGCGATAAGGATTACGGCCGGATGATTGCACAGGTGGTGGAATCCGGTCTGTTTGAGAGGTTTTACCTCACACAGTTACACACGGGAAGAACGGTTCCGGGCGAGGTCCTGGAGGCTGTGTTTGCACAGTATCCCGCATGTAGGTTTGAAAGTTTTGACAATGTAACCGCAGCGTTTGAAGCGCTGCTGCACAGCCGGAAGTCGGACGAGCGCTGCTATATCGCAGGCAGTCTGTATCTGGTGGGAGAGATAAAGGAGCTGTTGAGATGATAAGTTTTGAAGAAGAACTGAAGAAGTTTCATCCCAGTCTTGAGGTGGAAGAAGCAGAGGCTGCCATCTATAATCAGGATCTGACGGATATGGCAGATTTACTCATTAAGATGATACAAGAGTCCGAGCAGAAGGCAGAAGAGGTGTAATATGTTTTGCTATCATTGCGGTGTTCTTCTGTCGGAGCATGATTACTGCACCGCCTGCGGAGCAGATGTGTCTTTGTACAAGAAGATTATTGCTGTCTCAAATATGTACTACAACGAAGGTCTGGACAAGGCCTGCGTCAGAGACTTGACCGGTGCAGTCAATTCCCTGAGACAGTGTTTAAAGTTTAATAAGAATCATATCGATGCCAGAAACCTTCTGGGACTGGTCTATTATGAGATGGGCGAAGTCGTTTCCGCCCTCAGTGAATGGGTCATCAGCAAGAATCTCCGTCCGGATAAGAATATCGCGGATGACTATATCGAGAAATTACAGTCCAATCCTTCCCGGTTGGATTCCATCAACAGTACGATCAAGAAGTATAACCAGGCATTGAATTATTGTAAGCAGGACAACAAGGATCTGGCAGTCATTCAGCTGAAGAAGGTGCTTTCCGTGAACCCCAGATTTGTCCGCGCGCACCTTCTGCTGGCACTGCTGTACATGGACAGCGAGCAGTGGGAGCGTGCACAGCGCGAGCTTCGCAAATGCATTGAGATCGACCGCAACAACACACAGACACTCCGCTACCTGAAGGAAGTGGAGCTGATGCTTGCACCGGATGAAAGCTCCAGACAGTCCGGCAAGAACGCCAAGAAAGACGAGGCGGTCCGCTATATCAGCGACAATGAGATGATCATCCAGCCGGTGAATGTGAAGGAGCCCAAGGGAAGCGGTCTTTCCACACTGTTTAACATTGCCATCGGTCTGGTCATCGGTATGGCAGCTACTTTCTTTTTGTTCGTGCCTTCCGCGCAGAACAAGATCAAGACACAGTCCCAGCAGGAGATTGCGCAGATCAGCAGTCAGCTGGATGAGAAAACGCTTCGTATTCAGGAACTGGAGAGTGAGAACCGGTCGCTGTCTGACCGTCTGAATGATCTGGAGAAGGATCTGCAGGGCTATGTGGGAATGGGCGGCACCATGGCTTCCTATGACAGCCTGCTGACCGTATCCGCGGCGTATCTGCAGGACGGAGACAAGCTCGCAACCGCAGACGCCCTCGAGCAGATCGCACAGTCCGTCAACATTGAGGAGGCTTCCGAGGGCTTCAGAACCCTGTACGGGGCTCTGCAGGCCGCCATCGGGCCCAGCCTGTATGAGCAGTTCTATAATGAGGGACATGATGCCTATGGCGAGGACCGGTATGAGACTGCAATCACGGCTCTCTCGAGAGCGCTGAAGTACGGTACGCCGACTGTCGACTGTTATTATTTCCTGGCACGGGCCTACCACAAGAACGGTGACACGCAGGACGCCAAGGATTATTACAACAAGGTGAAAGAGCTTTTCCCTGAATCCGACAGGGTTGCAGATGCCCAGAAATTCCTGGATGCTTTGGGCGAATAAGATACAGATGAAATCGGTTACGAAAGAAGAGGACTTGCAGATCGTGATATCTGCAGGTCCTTTTTATGTGTGTTGCGGCCGCCTCGGTACACACAGCCGGCGCGGGCCAAAGTTATGTCAGGAGGAGTATATGGAACAGACCGTAACAGAACTTTTTCGCGTCATCGATCACTGCCTGATGATTAGACTGCCCGAGGAGGTGGATCATTACCGGGCAGGCTATATCAGCGAGACGGCAGATAAGATGCTGTATGACGAGGAGGTGCAAAATGTGGTATTTGACTTTGAGAAGACGCGCTTTATGGATTCCTCCGGAATCGGAATGATCATGGGAAGGTATCGCAAGATATCCTGCTTCGGAGGCAGAATCTACTGCATCCATGCGGACAGGCAGATCAGAAGAATCCTGAAGATATCGGGACTGGACAAAATTGTGGAGGTACTGGAATCATGAGAAACGAGATGGAAGTAGTGTTCGATGCAGTTGCGGACAATGAGGCATTTGCGAGGGTCGCAGTGGCTGCCTTCGTCGCAAGACAGAATCCGACGCTGGAGGAGATGGCGGATATCAAGACGGCGGTCTCCGAGGCAGTGACCAATGCCATCATCCACGGCTACGGCAACCTGCACGGTTATACGGGGAACCGACGACTGCCTCAGGAGAGGCTTATCATTCATCCGGGCAAGGTGCGGCTGCACTGTGTCCTCGACGGGGACATGCTACATATTGAGGTCTCCGATACCGGTAAGGGGATCCAGGATGTGGAAAAAGCGATGGAGCCTCTGTATACCACGCTGCCCGAGCTGGAGCGCTCCGGCATGGGGTTCGCATTCATGGAGGCTTTTATGGATGATCTGGAGGTGGAGAGCGAGCCGGATCAGGGAACCGTGGTACGAATGAAGAAAAAAATGGAAGCGGGTGACTGGATTGCCGGAGAGGACTGAGCATGGAAGAGATGTCAGTGCTGATCGCCAGGTCACAGGCAGGAGAAAAGGAAGCCAGAGAGGTACTGATCGAAAAAAACCTGGGGCTGGTCCATCATATCGTGAGACGCTTTTCCGGGAGGGGGATCGATGCGGAGGATCTGTTTCAGATAGGCACCATAGGACTCATGAAGGCAATCGACAAGTTCGACCTAAGCCTCGGACTGCAGTTTTCCACCTACGCCGTACCCATGATCACCGGGGAGATCAAGCGCTTTCTTCGGGATGACGGACCCGTGAAGGTATCCAGAACCATCAAGGAGAACGGACTGAAGGTCAGGCTGGCAAGACAAAAGCTGCAGGCGGAAAAGGGAAGAGAACCGACACTTTCGGAGATCGGCGACAGAACCGGGCTCTCCGCGGAGGACATCGTGATCGCCATGGAGGCCTGCACGGAGGTGGAGTCGATATACGCCTCTGTCTATCAGGATGACGGAAGCGAGGTCTATCTGGTGGACAAAGTGGTCAAGGGGACACGCGGCAGCGTCGGTACGAGCATGGTCGGCATGTGCGGCAGCGAAGACGCGGAGAAGGAGGAACTGCTCAACCATATGCTTCTCGGCCAGCTTTTGGACTCGCTGGAGCCTGAGGAAAGGAGGCTGATTACCATGCGCTATTTTCAGAACAGGACGCAGACGGAGATCGCGAAGCTCATGGGTATCAGCCAGGTGCAGGTCAGCCGGCTTGAGAAAAAAATCCTCCGCAGAATGCGGGAGAGGGCCGGAGAATAAGGGGGATTGCCGGAACCCTTAAGTTTTTCTAAAATCTAGAATTTTCCACTTCCCGACAGAGTATATTTTAGGTATCATAGACATGTAGGGGTATCAACAGAGATTTGTGGGGAGTGGGTACATACATGAATTTACCATATGATGAAAATGAAGAAATAGAAGAGCTTCGGGAGCTGGAAGAAGAAAAGGAGCGCGAGCGCAGGCTCAGGGAGGCAAAACGGGAAGCGCGGCGTGCAGAAAAAGCTTCCGGCGCGAAAGCGGGCAGCCTTGATCATACAGCGGTCATGAAGGTTTTCCTGTGTCTGATCGTCATTCTTACGCTGCTGGTGGCGCTGATGTACGGAGGGCTGCTTTTGCGGGAGCAGTTCACGGAAGCAGGCGGCGGGACAGCGGAACAAGCGGCGCCTGTCATTTCGAATGCGGTTGTGTATTCGCAGGAGGAAGTGGATGCAATGATTGCCGCTGCCGTTTCGGAGGCTAAGAGCAATGGTTCGGCGGAGGTGTTGGACGCGGTGAAGAACTCCTTTGTGCAGGGGATGACCACGACCGATATGCTGCGCGCCCTGTATCCGGACGATATTGTCGTCGCAAGCGGCGGGCGTTATCACTTTGTGCCGGTCGACAGAAGCCTAAGGCTCAATCAGCTGGTGCCTGAGAATATCAATGTTCTGGACAGCGGAGAGTTCCAATATCTGCAGAACGGTCAGGTGGTTTCCCACAAGGGGATCGATGTCTCCAGCCATCAGGGCAACATCGACTGGCAGAAGGTTGCGGCAGACGGGGTGGAGTTTGCGTTCGTCCGTGCCATTTTCCGGGGCTACGGCTCGGGTAAGCTGGTGGAGGATGAGCAGTTTGACAACAACATGACCGGTGCCATCGGTGCAGGCGTCAAGGTGGGCGTCTATGTCTTCAGCCAGGCGATCACGGAGGAGGAAGTGCGGGAGGAGGCCGCCCTGGTTCTTTCCAAGGTTGCCCCCTACAGGCTCGACTGTCCGATCGTGTTTGATGTGGAGATGATCAGCGGGGACGGACGCATGAATGCGCTTTCCGTGGAGGAGAGAACCGGGCTGACCCTGCTGTTTTGTCAGTTGATCGAGGAGGCAGGCTATCCTGTCATGATCTATCACAACACCGAGATGGCGGCTGTCAGAATCGATTTTGCCGCCCTCGAGAAATACGACAAATGGTATGCTTCCTACAGCAGAAAAATGTTCTTCCCGTATGAATACAAGGTTTGGCAGTACTCCGATAAGGGAAAGGTGCAGGGAATCTCCGGCAATGTCGACATGAACCTCTGTATTGACCCCGTCTGGGAATAGGGCGTTTACCTGATTTCCTTCAGGCAGTCTTCCACAGGCAGGTATTTTCCCATGGAACCGATGTGGTCCGCGATGATGCCGCCGACCGTCGTTACCGTCTCGGAGACTGCATCGCATAAGGATAGCCCTGCCATGACCTTTCCGGTCAGAATCGCGGAAAAAATGTCTCCGGTACCGGGAAGCTGTGCCGGTATCTCCTGATAATCGACCTGAAACGGTTCGCCGCGTGCGTCGTCGAAACCGATGACACACCTTCCGGCGGCGCCTTCCCGTTTCGCACTTGTGATAATAATATTCTTTGCGCCCAGCGCGCGGAGCCTGCGGAGCATCCGCCGGATCTCTTCCTCTGTGAAGCCGTCTGCTTTGTAGGGTATGTCTGCAAGGTACGCCGCTTCCGTGGCATTCGGCACACAATAGTCCGAAACGGAAAGCAGGGTGCGTGCCATGGCAATGTTTTTCTCCGTCATGCCATTGTAGAGCCTGCCGCTGTCGCCCAGGATCGGGTCCGTGAAAATGACAGCGCCCTTCCCGGACTGCTCTTTTGCAAAGCCGGCGACGAACTCCGCCTGCTTATTTGAGGCAAGAAAACCGATCGAGACAGCCGCAAAACGAAACCCCAGTCTGTCCCAGATTTCGACTGCCTGCTGCATATACTGTGTCGTGTCGAGGATCTCAAACCGGCCGTAATCGAGCGTGTTGGAGACGATCGCCGTCGGCAGATTGAACACCTCATAGTGCATGTGTGACAGGATGGGGATCATCGCGGACAGAGCCACCTTCCCGTAACCCGTAAAATCATGTAATAGCAAAAGATTTTTGTTCATGGATATCACCTCTTCAGGAAGTAGTATACTCCATTTTCGTCCGGATTCATAGAGCCGGAGTCTGAATTGTTTTGTCAGGAAAGCCTTGTGTCGCCCGTCGATTCGTTGTATAGTAGAGGCAGACGATCACAGATGATGAAAATGAAAGTACGGAGGAGCCGATATGCCGGACGGAATGAGTTTTTTTGCGGACATTCTCTCTTTTGGTTTGGATTTCTTAGAGTTTCTGACCATTATGGTCTCTTTGATTACCTTCCTTGTGTTAATGCTGAATCAGTTTTCCAAAGCGCTCAATGTGATACTCAAGCCCTGCGGAATTACGCTGTCGTCCCGCATCCGGGCGCTTTTTCTGTGCCGAAAATCCCCGGATAAGAAGCGGGCGTTTTTGGAGTTTGCCATCTTAAAATCCAAGGGAAGATATTGCAGATCCCAGGACTGGAAGCTGATCGTCAATGAATTTAAGAACTTTTATTCGGACGGTGAGCGCAATCCCGTCTATGAGATTCCGAACTGTACGGTTTTGCTCGGGGAGGAGCTGCAGGAAGCGGCGCGGCGGTATTTTGAGTTTTTCCGCGACAGAAAAGTACGCCGGACCTTCGGCATCAAGGAGACTCTGCACCATGATGACCCGATGCAATGGGTGGTGCGGATCCGTGTGAACGAAAGCTATCTGACCCCGACCTGCCTGCTGACCGGATTGCTGTCCGACAAGGAGGATAACTGGAGTGACTTCGTCAAACGCTATGTGTCGACAGGCTATATTGCGGACTCCGCCGAGACGACCACGGACGATATCCTGCCGGAGGAGCTGTATCTGACCTTCGCATGGCTTCTGTGGGGACCCAGCCTGGAGCTGAATTACAAGCATTTCTGGGCCGGTCTTTGCCAGATCTCCTTCGGAGATGAGAGCAACTCCATCCCTGCGATCGCCGATACGGAAGGTCTGGTCGGGGGTGATGTCACGATGGCCCGGCATATTCTGAATCAGCTGTCCATAGATGAGGACAGGTGCTACGGCGTGCTGATGAATACCCTTCTGAAGGTGTACGAGAATAAGGCATATTACCGGAAAATCAGCGATCTGGTGAAGCCGGAGGAGGCTTATTTTTACGAAAAGATTGAGGACGGGGACAATCCCATGGCGTTCGGGATCGAGGAGGCGGCCCGACACACCGGCTATCGTTCCGAGAAGTATTACTGCACCGCCTATGTCTGGATCCTGTTTGAACTGGAAAACGAGAAGGACGATGCCTTTCATCCCGAGCGCACGCTGGCGTTTTTTGAACATGCCAATCTGGCTGACAGAACGACATACGAATTCCTGGTAGCGACTCTGCTGGATAAGAGCATCAAGCATTTCCGGGGAGTTTTTGCAAGAGAGGAATACAAGGGCAGAAAGTATCGCTTCGTCTGTGCGATGAACCGCCACATCACGGAAGCCTTTCAGGCAAGATATGAAGAAATGAGGCAGACGGACCCGGATTTCCGGGAACGGATCCTGCTGACGCCCAAGCGTATCCCTGCGGATGTATTTGCGGAGTATGACAATTTCTTCTCAAAGGATACGGATCTTACCTTCGAGGAGGTCACCTTAAAGGACAAGACGAGCATCAGAGAACTCGGCAATTTCTACACGGAGGTGTATCTCGAGGCATTCCCGGATGAAAATGAGCGGGAGACCTTCGACAATCTGCTCTATTATCTCAAGCAGGCGGACAAGGCTAAGGAGTACCGCTATCATATCGTGCTGGCCAAGGATGAGAATGACAACATCGTTGCGGGCAGTGTATTTGACTACTTTGCTAAATCCAACAGCGGTGTCATTGAATTCATCGCCGTCAGCCCCGAGATTCAGTCCTCGGGCGTGGGTACCGCGCTGTTTAAGCAGGTGCGCAGGATCGTGAGCGAGGACGCCGAGAAGCTTGTCAAAAAGCAGCCGGATTACCTGTTCTGCGAGGCCGATTCCCCGGGAAAGAGCAGAAACAGTGTGAACAAGCATCTGTACTTCTGGCGAAAGCATAAATATAAGAAAATTGACTTTTCCTATATACAGCCGGCTCTTGGGGACGGCAAGGAAGCGGTGAACGAGCTGTGGCTGACCGTAGCCTGCCTTAAGGACTTTGGCAGCAGGACCATTCCCGCAAAGGCCGTTCTGGATTTCCTCAGCGAGTATATGAAGCATGCGATGAAGATCGCCGATCCGGCAAAAACGGCCGAATATCAGGCGATGAAGAAAGAGCTGGAGAAAAAGGGAGAGGTTTCCCTGACGGAGATTGCGGTGCGGTAAGCGCCAAGGCTAGGGAAACCGCCGCAGAAATAAACGACGCAGGCAGATTTGCAGCATAGAAAAGACCCACGACCGAATCCCGGGCGTGGGTCTTTTGTCGGCACCGCAGTAAGGCAACCACGGTGAAGCTTTTGAACTGACAGCGGACGAGGAATCGTCCGGCTTTTGGCTACAGAAGGATATAGTTGACGGAGCAGGGAGGTGCCACGAAGGCAGCTCCTTCTTTTACTGCTTCGCCGCCGAGAGAGTAGATCGTCTCACCACCGGGAAGATCACTTTCAAACCGCTGGGATACGGCGGAGGGGTTGATGATGACTAATATGGTCTCGTCCTCACTGCTTCTGGTGTAAGCCAACGGGTAGGTATGGGGCGCGGCACAGACAAAATCGATGCCGGCGCGGCTCTGCAGAGCGGTATGCTCCTGTCTGACGCCGATCATGTCCTTCACGGTATGGTAGATGGAATCCTTTCTGGCAAGCTGGCGGATGACGGTGGGCCGTTCCGGGTCGGCATCCATTTTGATATAAAGCTTTTCCGGGGAAGCGCTGCTGAAACCGTTGTTGGCGGAGCTGTCCCACTGCATGGGAGAGCGGGAGCCGGTACGGTTGTAACCTCCCTCCACGGAGGTCAAGCCTTCCACATAGCGCATGCCGATCTCATCGCCATAGTAAATGAAGGGAGCACCGGGCATGGAGAGCAGGAAGCCGAAGGCTACCTTGATCTCGTCCGGAGTCAGGCTTCTTGCCAGACGGTCCATGTCATGGTTGCCGGAAGGAATACAGATCAGCCCCTTGCGCTCGGACTTGACATAGCTGTCCAGATACTTTTCCACGAAAGCGGAGGCGTCGCCCTTGCCCGCGGAGGAGAAGAAAGGATGCTCACAGCGGAACAGGTCATTGTAATGGGACGGGCCGAAATGGAGCAGGAAGTCCATGTGGAAGCCGCCCTGCAGGGACTTGTCCGGTTCGCCCCATTCGGAGACCAGAACTGCCTGGGGGTATTCTTTGTCGAGCATGGCGCGGACCTTTTTCCAGAGGGCGATGGTTCCCTTGCCGTCCTCGTCATTTTTCACCAGAGAACCGGCCATGTCCACACGGAAACCGTCGCAGCCCATGGAGAGCCAGAAGCGCATGACATCCATCATTGCCGCAAGAGTGGCTTTCGGACCCTCGTCGTCGGGACTTTGCTGCCAGGGGCGTGTAATCTTATAGAAGCCGTAGTTTAAGGCCGGCTGCATGGAGAAGAAGTTCAGGGCCACGGAACCGTCTCTGTCGGAAATGCCGCGCAGACAGCCCATGTTTTCGGGAGCTTCCCAGACACTGTCGGTCCAGATGTAACGGTCTGAGAAAGCATTCTTCTCATCCCTGACGGATTCTTTGAACCACCTGTGTTCGGTGGAGGTGTGTCCGGGAACGAGGTCCAGGAGCACATGCATGCCGCGCTTGTGCGCCTCGAAGAACAGCTGCTTCGCATCTTCGTTCGTGCCGTATCTGGGAGCGATGGTATAGTAGTCTGCCACATCGTAGCCTGCGTCGCCGAACGGCGAAGTGAAGCAGGGGTTGATCCAGATCGCGTTGCAGCCCAGTTCACAGATATAATCCAGACGGGAGATGATGCCCTGCAGATCTCCGATACCGTCGGCGTTGGTGTCCTGAAATGACTGCGGATATATTTCATAAAAAACTGCGTTATCAAGCCATTGTGTCATATGTTGTTCCAACCTTTCTTTTGTTAGTATCTCTATTATACGCCTGCTTTTGCGTTCGGTAAACTTCTTTTTAGCGTCAGTCACACAAAATGTGCGTTACATGCATATTTTTTCCGCTCCGGTGCAAAATAGATGGCAGAATAAGTGGCATGCAAAAAAGATTTGTAAGAAAAGTCGGGCTTAAAAAGTCCGGGAAGGAGCTGTGCGATGTGGAAGATTGTATTGCTGATCGTTCTGGGATTCGGATACGGTGTACTGGCGGCGGCAGGGGTTTTTACCGTCCTGGTTGCAGTCGGGCTGATTCCCAGGTTCGCAGGCAAGACACATACGGCAAGCCATGCATGGACCTATGAGAACATGGTAGTGTACGGCACCATTGTCGGGAGCTTCCTCAGTGTGTTCGACAGGTATTGTCAGTTCGGTGCCTGGTGGCAGGAGAGATTCCCCGAAAATGTGAGGCTGTTCCAACACATAGGCGTCGGCGTGCAGATCTTCTACGGACTGTTTTCCGGACTGTTCATCGGCTGCCTGGCGCTGGCCATCGCGGAGATGCTTGACAGTATCCCGATCATGACCAGGCGAATCGGTTTCCGGCATGGTATCGGCATCGCCATCGCATCTATGGCGGCCGGTAAGCTTGCAGGGTCTTTGCTGTATTTCCTGTTAGGGCTGGAAAGTACGAATGTGTAGGGATT
>JAEDDX010000096.1 GCA_016293615.1 Acetatifactor sp. | reverse complement strand
GGCATGTTGGCTCTCTTGCGCTCATTGTATCATAACTACCATAAATCGTACAGCTTCATGGATTCCGGATTTCGATATTCGTGCTTCTCATAATAGCCAATCAGTTGTCCGTTGTCGCGCAGAGCCACCATATAGCCGTCCTTGTTCTGTGTCGGGTTGTGGAATGTATACACCAGGTTGTGGCTGACATCTGCCGCAAACCACTCGACGATTTGTTTGATCTTCTCCACGGACGCGGCATTGTGGCAGTCCAGAAGACTTCGTCCGATCAGCTTCTCCCCGCCGTTTTTTGCCTGGGCTTGTACCGCCGCCGGGTTCATATAGACAATCGTATGATGCAGGTCACAGATGACCACGGCAGCTCTGTCCTGTTCCAACACACTCGCAAAATAGCGCATCATCTCTTCGTTGTACATACTTTTCTTCCTCTTTCCCTGTTGTTCTCCTATTATACCCGTAAAACCGGCGTACAGCAACCAAAACTTCAGGCGGGAGCCCTCATCGAATGAAAGCTCCCGCCTGTTCACGCATCCTCTATTTTCCCTTTTGTATCACACCGGCGCCAAAACGGCTGGCCGCCGGGTTCACTCAGCCAACTTTATATCCCTGGCCCCAGACGACCTGCAGATATCTGGGCTCCTGTGGATTCTCTTCGATCTTCTCCCGGATATGACGGACATGCACGGCAATGGTGTTGTCTGCGCCGAGAGGCACTGTCTTCCAGATGCTCTCGTAGATCTGCCTGTTGGACAGGACCCTGCCGGGACACTCCGCCAGAAGATGCAGGATCTTGTACTCGGTAGGCGTCAGTTCCACCTGTTTGCCGCCGACGGTGACAAGCTTCGAAGTGTCATCGATCTCCAGATCATCCACACGAATCTTGGTGTCTGCATTCTTCAGGGCAGCAATTCTGCGATAGCAGCGGATCTGCGCCTGAATTCTGGCAAGCCCTTCCATTCCGGAGCAGTCCGTATCCATGACATCGTCCGCTCCGCCGTTCAGCGCCAGGATACGGAGCATTTCCTTGTCCCGATCCACGATGGCAATGATCGGCTTGTTGCTGCTCTTGCGAAGTGTGGCAAGGAAGGCCAGACTGTCCGTCTCATTGCCGCCCTTCGTATTAAAATCGTACAGAAGAAGCGCACTGTCCTCGGCGGCAAAGCCTGCAAGCAGTGCAGCTCTGTCGTCGAGCCTGACAATGCTGTAGCCGCATCCTGTGAGCATACATTCCAGAATGACCGACGCTCCTTCCGCGCCATAAATAAAAATCTTTCCCTCTGTCGTATTCAACATTTTCCCTTCTTTCCCTATTTCAACATACTGCCTTCCCGCACGGCAATCATAAATCCGGTCAGATAGATCTCCGGAAGTTTATCCGCCTCAATGTAGGCGGTGTAAGTTTCTCCGTTTGTTTCCGTGATTCTCAAATACCGGGTATCTTGTGAATTTCTCCAGTCATTCGCATAAGAAATCACATTCAGAAGCTCGGAAACGGCAGCGCTGTCGGTGACCTCCAGTGTGATTCCGTACAGTGCTTCCACAGAATTTTCCTGCGTGCTCATAACAATGCGGTAGGGCATCTTGCCCGCCAGGTAATCCGCAAGCATCTGCTCGGCGGAATAGTTCCTTAAAAAGTCGCTTCCTTCTATGTCAAACCGGAACTTTGCACTGATCGGATAAGCCATATCCGGATCAGTACTCTTAGTGTCGTACTTGTACTCATACTCGGCCGCTTCATACAACACGCCGTATTCTTCATCGGCGTACTCAAATTCTACCCAGTCCTCCAGAGAGAGATCGATCCTGGCAACAGACTGCGGGGCGATGGGCTCAACCGCAGAAGCATACCCGATCTCCTGCAGCGCCCGGATGGTGCAGGGCATGTTCTCGGTGACATAGATCATCCTGGAACTCTCCCATTTCTGATAATCATTCAGATTGATGCGGCACCACACTCTTCCGGTCTGCATGCGCCCGATACCGGTCTGCCGTACATCCTCATTATAGGCTTCGCAGAGTATCCGTATGCGGTTTGCATCAGTTGTCGTCTCGCCGTAGTGTAATCTTTCAAATTCAACCCGGCTGTAGCAACCCGTCTCATCGCCGAACATATATGCCGCCTCAATATATTCGGGAAGACTTGTCAGAGCGAGCAGTTCCTCCGTTTCAGGTATCCAGTATCTGCGATAATAGGTTCTGCCGTTTGTCAGAACGACTTTGGCATAAACCGACTCTCCGATACAATCCCTGCTCAGGTCAGTGGATTCGACAGCCTTCTTCAGGAACGCATTCGCTTTCTGCACATCCGTGATGTGCATGTTCTGCAGCGGATGATTTTCCGATGTCACGGAATCCGAAACATAGGAATAATTCGTATAGTCCGATGCAATTATCGCGATTTCGGCGACACGGTTTTCTTTCGGAAGGTAGGTATCATATCCGAAGAAATCGAAGGCGAAGCAAAGACAGCCCAGAAGGCTCAACAAAACGGTTGCCGCCATTCTCTTTTTGTGCAGGAAGAAAGACTTGAAATCCATGCGGAAGAGAATATCCATTACGCCAAAGAGAAATACGCCGCCCAGCACGCCGCCGAAGACGGCCCAGATCACAGCTACATTTCTGCCGGTGTTGGACATCTCCAGGCAGACCGCATAAAGCAGTGCCCAGCCTGCAAAGACCGTACAGACGGTCACAACGGTCTGCGTGATAAAGCAGACTGCACGGTTGCGGATTCCCTGTCCCGCAAGCTCAGAGGGCCTTTTTAAGAAGGCGGCAAAGGCTGCGGCAAACAGTACGACTGCCAGTATCAGATTCCCGATCAGCACGCCCGGGTAGCTCCCACTCGCCGGATGATCCAGATATTTTGAATATTGATAAAACAGCTGGAGCACGGACGCAAAAGGCGATGCATAGCATACCATCTTAAACTGATCCAAACAGGTGTTGATCCAGGTTAAGAAATACATCGAACAAAACAGCAGTCCCAGTCCGTACACTGCGACGGCGCCGGCGCCGATGACACCGCAGACAATGATGGCATTGAGCACATTTCCCGCGAGGGAGATCGCTAAGATCAGCAGGTGGTAGAGCACCAGGAAACAGACAAGCAGCACTGCTGCCGACTGCAGGCTTTTCAAAAACATCTCGCTCGGCGTCAGCCATATGACTGTATCTGTGACCTTCCTGCCGACGATCAGATGCAGATACTCCTTCTTAAGGCCCGCATACTTTGCACAGCCAAGGACCACCATCGCCAGCCAGCTGATCACAAACGGTACAAACCAGATCAGAAAACCGTTGAGCCAGGAGATCAGAAAGCGGGACCGCTTCCTGATGGGAAGGCTTTCATAGGTGTCCACCATGTTTTTATGAAAGACATAGTGAAAGCCTCCGATTGCAACGATCAGCACACCGGCCCCCGCAACGACGCCGGCACATACCAGAAAGCCGGTCCGGATAAACTCGGAAACACGATTTGCATAGTTTGCGATCACATGGGCGTTCTCCGCTCCGTAGCCTCTCTGTCCCAGATACAGCAGATAAGCAACGGGCATTGCCAGCACATTGCCCAGAACGGACAGAACGAGCATCCAGACCTTGTGCCGCATATCTTCCCGACAATATTTAATCAAGCAGCGACTTGATGTCATATCCCTTCACCTCCGTTTCACTGATAAAGATCTCTTCTAAGGACAAAGGAAGCAGCTCATAAAAGACAGGATCCAATGCTTCCATAAATGATGTGACCTGTTCGCGGGTCCCCCTGACCGTGATGGTATACAGGGAACCTCTGTTGTCGCAGGTGACGACCTCCAGACCGGTCTTAAGCTTTAAGAGCATCTCCTCTTCCTTCACAACCACCTGCAGCTTGTGAATGCTGAGTTTCATCTGGTCAATGTCCTTCTCCAGAAGGATGCCTCCCTTGTGGAGCAGTCCGACATACTCGCAGATGTCTTCGAGCTCCCTCAGATTGTGGGATGCGATGATCGGCGTCAGCCCGCGCTCGTCGATCTCCTTGACAAACAGTGCCTTGACCGCCTGCCGCATCACCGGGTCGAGTCCGTCGAAGGTCTCATCGCAGAGCAGATACTTCGTGCCCGCGCAGATGCCGCAGATGACGGAGAGCTGCTTTTTCATACCCTTGGAGAAGGTATTGACCTTGCGGTCTATGTTCAGGTCAAAGCGTTTGAGCAGATCCCTGCACTTCTCCTCATCGAAGCCCGGATAATATGTTTTATAGAGTTTGATCATGTCCTTGGGCGTCCCGCTGGAGAAAAAGAACTGGTTGTCGGAGATGTAGAACATCTTCCCCTTGGAGGCCGGATTGTCAAACACCGGTTCCCCGTCGATCAGAATCTCTCCCGCGTCCGGCTTCAGCACGCCGGTCAGCATTCTCATAAAAGTGGACTTGCCGGCGCCGTTCGTACCGATGAGACCAAACACATGGCCTTCTTCGATGTGCGCCGTAATATTGTCAATCGCCTTGATGTCCTCAAAGCTTTTGCTGATATTTTTTACTTCAATCATGCCTGCTCCTTTCCGAATACCTGCATCAGGGTTTCCTGCAGCTGTGCCAGTGTCAGGCCGGCTTCCCTTGCCTTCTCGGTCAGCAGGGTCCATTCCTCCAGCATCTTGCACTTCTTGCCCTCGCGCCACTCACTCTCCGGCGCCACGAAGTTGCCCCTTCCGGAAACAGTATAGAGATAGCCATCCTGCTCCAGCTGCGTATACGCCCGCTGGATGGTATTGGGATTGACCGAAAGATCCATGGCAAGGCTCCGCACACTCGGCATCCTGGAGTCAGGCTCCAAGGCGCCTCCCACGATCAGCCGTTCCAGTTTCTCCACGACCTGCTCGTATATTGGTCTCTTATCTCTGTAATCCAGTACGATCATAGAGAATCTCTCCCTTCTCAAATACTACAGTGTATAACTTGTGATAGGTGTATTATGTTTCTTAATACACTCATACATTAACACAGGCGTCCTGGCATGTCAACACCAAAACGCCCGATTTCTAAAAAAATGTGCCGATCCAGACAATCAGCCCGAGTACCCAGCTTGTGAGGATACCGTAGAGGATGACCGGTCCGGCGATGGTAAATATTTTGCAGCCGATTCCGAATACCTGTCCCTCCCATTCTGTCAAGATAGGGACAAAAATTATATAAACTCATTTCTCAAACTTCTGGAAAAGAGTTTCTGTAACATTTCTGTTGGATTAGCATTCTCATATAAAATTCGATATACAACTTCACATATTGGCATCTCCACACCGTATGCTTTACTCAAATTATGCAATGCCTTCACCGTATAGTAACCCTCCGCTAATTCATAATACTTGCTTTGTAGTGCAATTGCTTTTCCATATGATAAATTATGACTGTGTTCTGAGAACAATGTCGCCTCATAATCTCCTAAATGGCATAAGCCATACACCGTACTCGCCTTGCCTCCCATTGCAACAATCAGTTTTGCAATTTCGCTCGTACCACGTGACATCAATGCACCTTTTAGTGAAGACAAATCTAATCCTTCCAACATACCAGCAGCTATTCCAATTACATTTTTAGCAGCTGCACCAATTTCATTGCCAATTAAATCCGTTCCATAATAAAATCTAATCAAATCACTGGAGAAATCGCGTATGAGCATATCTTTTACAATTTCTTTTGTACTATCAATTACCATACAGTTCGGCACCCCTCTGTAGAATTCTTCCACATGCCCCGGTCCAAGCCACACTGCCACACTGTTATTATTGTCTAATCCATCTGATACAATCTGAGACAAACGTCGTCCCGTGGATATTTCTATTCCCTTCATACAAAGAACTATCGTCTTGTTTTCTATTTTACATGCATTCAGTTCATTCACAATCTCCTGTAGTTGCTGTGACGGAATTGAAATAATAATATATTCCGTTGCATCCAGTCCTTGCAAAGTTGTAATCAGTTCAATACTATCATTCAACCGCAGATATTCATTCGCTCTTGTTTCCAATAGCCTTTGCATTTTTGCAGATGTTTCTCGTCCATACAAAGATACTTTATGACCGATTTTGTTCAAGTACCATGCGATAAATGTTCCCCAACGCCCACAACCGATTACAGTTACTTTCTTAGGAGTTTTACTCTTATCTGGAAAAACAATCTCTTTTTGATATTTAATACTTGCTGTATCTGCATTTAAAATATCATTAATTGACACTCCATATAATTCTGATAATTTCATTAACAATTCAATGTCCGGTATTGTGGCACCATTTTCCCATTTCGAAATTGCCTGCCTAGTTACACTTAATCGCTCTGCCAATTCATCTTGTGTAATTTTATAATATTTTCGGAGTGCAGCTAAGTATTCTCCTACCTTTACATTGTTCATACAATCACCTCTTTCCTCCAAAATATATCACAATCAACTTCTCGAAAAAAGCAACCTCAAATTGCAATTTGAATTCTAATGTAATATTTTAT
>JAEDDX010000095.1 GCA_016293615.1 Acetatifactor sp. | reverse complement strand
TAGTTCAGTTCCTTGTAGTCCTTGAACTGACCGTTCTCCATGTAGATATCCGGGAACATCCACTGAACCAGATATGCATACGCATACGCATAGCCCATGCAGACACCTTTGTTCTCGTGTGCGTCGGTCAGGATACCAAACTGGTTGCCTTCCCATGCGCCGATCACGCCGTCCGCCATCTGCTCTGCATACTGCCCTGCATATGCCTCTGCGGTTGCGTCATCCATGCCCTGCGCCAAGAACTGTTCCTTCAGCTGGCTCTTCAGTGCAGCAATAATCTCCTGTCTCTTCGGATGCTCCTGCGGATCCTTGGCAACGAGGGTTTCTTCGCCTTTTTCCTTGCCCGAATTCATGATGTACGCCATGTCGAAGCTTGCCTTCTGTGCCAGCCAGTCATTCAGCGCCAGCAGCTTCTGCGGAACCGTCATGCTGTCGCTGAGGACAGACTTCGCCTCATTTTTGGCTTCAATCAGCTGAGAACCATAGTAGTTTACGCCGAATTGATTTGCGGTGGTAAACGCGGAAATCGTCGCTACGATATCCTGCGCAGACTGCTTCTCATCCTTCTTGTCATTATAGTAGTAGCCGTCATCGTGAAGCGAGATACTTGCAACGGACAGCAGCGCATTGATCGGATAGCCGTTTGTCTCCTTCGCGGTGAAGTAAGGAGTCAGAACACCGAAGTACTGCGCATTGTCGCCGGTGATGGAAGCAAAATAATCGTCATAAGCTGCCTTAATCTGATTCTGCTCTTCCTCGCCGTATGCAGTCGTATTGGCCTCTGCGATTGCCATCTCCATGACCGGATCGACATCGGCAACAATTACATTTGCATTACCGTCTTCGTCAACGCCGACGCTTGCCTCGGTTACCGCAGCATTCTCTTCGGTGACCTCTTCTGCCGCATTTTCAGCGTTTTTGACCGGTGCATTGTACTCAGAGACATCAACAACGTTGTTGCCCTTGTACACCTCATCGGTAACCTTTTCCTTCAGATCGTTGTTCAATGCCTGCGCTTCCGCCTCGGTCATTTCACTGCCGACCTCAGCCTCGCCCTCGGTCTCAGTCTGAGCTACAGGCTCAGCGACCGTTTCCGGCTCGGCGGTTTCCTCCGGCTGAGTTTCCTCTGCCGGCTGAGCTTCATCCTCTGCTGCTTCTTCCTGCTCAGCAGACGGAGTTGCAGCGTTCTCTTCCGTTGCCACCGGAGTCTCGTCCTGAGCCGGAGCAGCCAGGGCAGCAGTCGGGAACGAGCCCACTGTAATTGCCAGCGCAAGCAGCATTACAAGGAGCTTCTTTAAATTCTGTTTCATCCTCTTACCTTCTTTCGTTCAGAGTATTTGGATACGAGTTGTAGAAAGACACAATATGCAAAACGCACGTCCGCGGCTGTGCCGCGGACGATGTGCTTTCTTACCGTTGTAATATATTATAAAACCGAAGTACGGGACTTGCGCTTGGATGTCTCCGTGACAGCACCCTTTCGGTTAATTTTTGCATGATGCTGCGTCTCTTCTGCTGCTACGGCAACCTTCTGACCGCGGCGCAGGATCTCGGCAGTCAGCCCCTTGCGGTTTGTCTTGAAGTGGAAGAACGGGCGCTCCTTGATTACCGTGATCTCAGCCGGCTGCTCATGCTCCTCCAACGCTGCGCGGATATCGGACTCGATGTCCTCCAGTGCAACGCCGTCATCCAGAATGACGTACAGATACGGTACAAAGTAGCCGTCGTTCTCCTGATCCGGTACGAATACAAAGAATGCATCGCTAACACCAGAAACCTCAACCACACGGCTCTCCATACGCATCATGAACAGGTGTCCGCCGCCGACGCGCTCCGGCAGACCGCGTCCCAGAACGTGCAGAATGCCTTCCTTGGTCATGTAACCGTAGTCACCGGTGTGCAGCCAGGTCTGACCGTCCGCATGAACGCGCATCGTCTCTCTGGTCTGCTCCTCGCTCTGATAGCCCAGCATATTGCCAATACCGGCCTTGCAGATCTCGCCGATTTCGCCGTAACCCAGTTCCTCATCGGTGTTCGGATCGCAGATGCTGATATTGATTGCCGGCATCGGCATACCAACGCAGCCGTCCACCATCGGGAACAGCGGCATCGGCATCGTGAAGTTGGAACCGCCCTCACTCATACCGTAGCCCGCGCTGAGTGTGAAATTACAGCCGCGAGCGCGGAAAAACGCCTCTACCTCTCGATTCTTGCGGTCATTGAGCGGCTCTGCGCCGGAACCCGAAGCCAGGAAGAAGCTCATATCATAGTCCGCCGGGATGCGCTTGCTGTCCATCAGGACATAGTACATCATCGGAATCGTCGGGCAGAAATTCGGCTGAACACGCATAAACTCCAGATCAAAATCCTCCATGCGGCAGAACGGATCCAGAATCAGCAGCTTGCCAGCGGACAGCGGGAACAGCATCATGGATACGGTCACTGCGATCAATGCCGGCGGCAGCATGAAGTGCAGCCACTTCTGCTGCGGATGTGCCGGCGGAGCGTAGAATGCCATCTGATAAACAACGCCGACCATATTTTCTGCGGAATGAATGACCAGCTTGGAAACGCCGGTGGAACCGCTGGTATATGCGCCATAAACCGGACGGGACGGATCTCTCGGAGCCGCAACCTCACCGGTGTAGTCCTTACCCAGCGCAAGGAACTGCTCCCAAGTCAGATTGTTCGGATCACATGCAGTCTCCTGCGGATACATGCCGCGGAGATTGTTCGCTACATGCTCCGGAATGCATTCCTTCTTTGCATAGGTATACGGCGAGACCGTTACCATGCGCTGAAGCGGAGTCTCTGCATGGAACAGATCCTCATCCTCCTTGGAGATATAGTCCGGTACAAAGGCTACCGTAGCCTTGGACTTGCGGATTGCGAATGCCAGCTCGGTCGGCTCATCATCGCGGCAGATCAGCGCTGCACCGATCTTCTCAGCGCCGAGC
The DNA here is from genome assembly GCA_016293615.1 of Acetatifactor sp. GTDB lineage: Bacteria > Bacillota > Clostridia > Lachnospirales > Lachnospiraceae > Acetatifactor. The sequence goes on along the minus strand of JAEDDX010000095.1, from coordinate 3,637 downwards.
AGCAGGAACAGGTGCTCCGGTACTGCCTGCAAGAAGGACGGAATGCGGTCCCCTTCGCCAAAGCCCAGTGCTCTCAGCGACTTTGCCACAGCATCCACATTTTCCCAGATATCATTCCAATAGAATGTGTTGCCATAATAATCAATTGCCGGTCTGCCAGCCTCCAGAGTACGCTGCTCAAGATATTCGCGGATCGTGAGGCTCGGGATCTGCATATTACGCATCGGTTCCGGGTAATACTGCAGCCAAGGACGGTCAATACTGGGCTTTCCACTCATCTGATTGTTGTTCATTTGTTGTTCTCCTTTACCACTCATTTGAACTTATGATGTACAGTCTCATTTTAAGACTGTCAAAAAGGTGCTAATACAAATGTGTCATATTAGATAAATTCGTAAAATACCCCAATTATTTTACGCCGCCTAATATTCACTGTATTCACACCTATAATTATAGAAATTATACCATACTCCGTTGCACAGTGTCAAGGAATAGTCTGGCGTAATTTCCAATGTATTTCCCCGCAAATTCTCCTGTTTTCTGGATATTCTGCCAGTCATTTTGTTCGAAAAATGCGCACCGCCAACCTCCCCGGCGAGCACACAAAAAAACAGCACTCTTCCGCTGCGCTGCCGGCAGGGAAGAGTGTGTGATTGTGCTATGCCATTTTCAGCTCCAGGCGCAGCTTATCCGCGACCATGGAAATAAACTCGGAATTGGTGGGTTTCCCCTTTGTACCGGATACCGTAAATCCAAAGTACTCTTGCAGGACATCGACATCACCGCGATCCCACGCCACCTCGATTGCATGACGGATTGCCCGCTCGACACGCGATGAGGTGGTATGGAACTTCTTCGCAACGGACGGATAGAGTACCTTTGTAATCGCATTGATGGATTCCATATCGTTGATTGTCATGATAATCGCTTCCCGCAGATACTGGTATCCCTTAATATGCGCCGGAACGCCGATTTGATGGATGATATTTGTCACCTTCATCTCGATCTCGACTCCTTCGTCCGAAAGGCGCACGCCATTGACCGCGCTCCTCCGGCTGCTGCCGTACTGCTTCACTCGCTCATGCAGCGACTTCAGATCAACCGGCTTTCTCATCATAAAGCTGACACCCAGTGCGCTGCATTCCGCTGCGACCTCTGTGGATGCAAATCCGGTAACTACAAAGATTGTCGGCATTTTCTCCGGCGGATTCTCCTTCAGCTCCTGAAGCAGCGTCAGGCCATATACGTCCGGCAGCGTCAAATCCATGATAACAACGTCCGGCGCGAGCTCGCGGATACCGTCTCTCAACTGACGTCCGGAACCATAAGAGCCCAAAATATCAAGTTTGATATCATTTGCAAGCTCCTGCTCCAGTGCCGAGCGAAAGCCCTTATCGTCATCTGCAATTAATACCTTTATTTTCAATTCCATGATGTCTTTCCCAGCCTTTCAGCATATCGTTGATTTCGTAATAATTTATCATATTTACGACAGCTTTAGATTACCATATTTTCACATCGAACACAACAGTTTTAATCACTTTTTCGCCAAAATCGTTCGACATTCTTCGGCATATCGTATATTTTACGAACTTTTATGAAGGTTTTCGACTAAAGCCGCGTATACTCTCCAACAGCACATTTTGTCACTTTTGTTCACACAGTATGCCGGAGCACACAGCACAAACAAACCGGAATATTTTTTATTTATGCTCCCTCTTTCTGTTTTATCAAAGGCGGGACAGCTGCTGCTGATTGGATTCCGCAGCCGCCCTGTGTCTCCTCAGTTAATTCTCTTCGTTCAGCTTGTTCTTAGATAATTTAAACCCAACGCCCCGCACAGTCTCAATTTGAATACTGCTGTTAATGCGATTCATCTTCTTTCGTAAATTGTAAATATGCTGCTTCAAAGACTTTTCTGTACAATCTGGGGTTTCATAGCTGATACTATCCAGGAGTAAATCCCTAGATAGGGTGTACTTGGATTGCATCAACAGTTTGAGAATCGTACATTCCGTTTTTGTCAGCTTAACAGACTGTGACTGAACCATCAATTTTAAAGACAAGGGATCCAATGTTAAATCGCCAAATGATAAGATGGATTCTGCTGTATGATTCCCCGGAAATTTCTCTTTGCGCAGCTGTACCAGAATACGAGCGATCAATTCTTTTCTATGAAACGGTTTGGTGATATAGTCACAGGCGCCTTCGTTCAAAAGATTTATCTTATCCTCTACTTCCGTTTTTGAACTCAATACAATAACCGGAATATCCTTAATATGTTCCAGTACTCCTTCGCCGTCAAGACCCGGAAGTATCAAGTCCAACAGAATCAGATCGGGTTTCTTCTGCTCAAGCAGGTATAACGCTTCCGTCCCGGAATACGCTCGGATAACATGGAAGCCCTCCTCATTTAAAATATCTTCTATCATGTCTCCGATTAGTATATTATCCTCAATTACAGCTATTGTTCCCATAACTCACCTCAAAAAGTACATATCTCAACGTAATTAACCAACTTACACAGAGGGAGTTGTTCTATCACTGCCTCCCTGGCTGCACAAATTGTATTCATTGCTTTATAATCGGAAGGTCAATCAAGATTTCGTCTTCAAAATCTTTACAGACATCCCCAAAAGCCACATTCTCGTCACACTGGCCATTGAATTGAAACACTTTTTCAGTAGAGTCTATAATAAAAGAAGATATGTCATCTGGAATAGCTGCCAAACGCTTTATAAATTCTTCATTGATTTCAGCGATCGTATGTTCAGCGTCATTATCTATTTCAGATGAAAATAATGTTGATAAGTACATTTACATATTCTCTCTTTTCCATTATTGAATTTATAACATTATACAATGTCAATTTAAATAAAGTCAATGTACAAGCCAATGTAAACGCCGAAGTTTCATTCGACATTTATCGACATTTATCGACTTTTATCAATTTTTATCGACGTTTATTTCACTTGCACGATAAGAGATAATAAGCAACCATATCCATCAATTCACTGTTTGGGAGCTTGTAAATCAGAGGATCGCCGGCAATCTCAGCCATCCCGTTCCTGTTCGCTTTCCAACATACGTTAATATTATGTTCGATATTCAGGGTTGTAGTTTTCTATTTCCTTGCCAGATATGGACAGATATCTTTCGTAATCCTATGGGCTTATCCTCAGAGCTCATCGCTAACGGAATGGCATCTGCATCAAAAAAGTAGCCCTTGGCATTGGAATTAACTCCAAATTTTCTGATGGTACCATATATTCTTTCATTTTCTCATGTCTTCCTTTCTTGCTTTGTTACATTTTGTAGGTCTGGTAGAAATATATCCGACTCACAATTTGCTACTTTAATCAATAACATAATTAATTTTAATTCATAACTTCAAAAATTCTGTAAAGAAGAAAGTAAAAATTTTGTCAAAATATTGGTCAAGATTTCGTCAAGATCATTTCACAGCGTAAAAAGCAGGCAACGCAATGAATCATCATTGCATCACCTGCTCTCAGTTATTCTGCCGGTTCCAGCATATTTTCAATAAAAATGCCGTATCCTCTTGTTGGGTCATTTACCAACACATGAGTCACCGCTCCGATCAGTTTCCCGTTCTGAATAATCGGACTTCCGCTCA